>JAVBUX010000094.1:0-17914 GCA_031554915.1 Bacteroidales bacterium
ATTTTTATACTGCCCTTTTTTTACTAATTATATAACTTAAATTTAGCCAACATTATTCGTTCTATAAAATAATTCAAACGACATTAAAGATTGGGTGTCTTATGAACTCGATGTAAAAAAAAACAAATGAGAGACAAAAAATTAAATATTCTCCTGTTATCCGGAGTCAATCCATATAATGATTCAGGCATCTGGGCTTACGATATTTATAACAGTTTGACCCAAAAAGGACACTCTGTCTTACTTCTTACTCAAAATCATGACAACCGGTTCAAACCGGGAATAGAATCTATATCCGGAAAAAGGAAATGGAACCCGAAGATAAAGTCTCTTCAGGGAAAGTGGGAATGGTTTACCAGATTATTAACGAAAAAGATCAACTTTCATTTAAATAAAGACAACAAGAGGAATCCGGATTTTTATATGTCTATTCTGAATGATAAAATGTACCATATCCCAACAGAGGCTATAATGTCGCATATCACGACCAAACCCGATGTTATCATTTATTTGTTTCCTCACGACTTTCTGGACTCCAGGAATCTATACGAATTGAATTACATTACCAATGCTCCTGTCTTTGTTATACCTGTAGATATGGCATCCTTTACCGGAGGTTGCCACTATGCCAACGACTGCGAAAACTATAAATTCAAATGTGGATGTTGTCCCGGATTATATTCTTCAAAAATAAAAGATTCAACATATAAGAATCTCGCATATAAAAAACAATACATTCAGAAAGCCAATGTGCATGCATTAGGTAACACATGGACAATGAGTGCTTTAAAACAAAGTTGGTTGTACCACGATAAACCTTGCCACTACATAGATGTGGTGATTAATGATTCTCATTACCGTCCCGGGGATAAAGAATCTGCGAACAAACAATTTTCTATCCCTACCGATAAAAAAATTATCTTCTTTGGTGCTTCCTTCCTTGAAAACAAAAGAAAAGGCCTTTCTTACCTCATAAAAGCATTGAACCAGCTTTATGAAGAATTATCCGAGCAGGAACGAAATGAGATTGGAATTGCCATAGCAGGGAATTCCAGCACAGGCATTGATAAACTCTTCCGGTTTGAGGTATTTTTACTCGGACATCTTTCACACCTACAACTTCCGTATGCTTACCAAATGGCTGATGTTTTTACATCACCTTCCATTCAGGATGCGGGCCCAATGATGGTCATCCAATCCATGATGTGTGGGACCCCAGTTGTTGCTTTTGAAATGGGTAATGCCATCGACTTTATCATTGATGGAAAAACAGGATTCAAAGCCCCTCTATATAATACGGAGGCTTTTAAAACAGGTATTCATTCTATTCTGAGTAAAACAGAGGAAGAAAAAGAAAAAATGTCCACCGGTTGTAGGGAAATTGCGATGCAAAAATCTTCGTACGACTCGTTCGAACAAATTTTCACATCTATTTACGAGACTGTAACGTAATATCTTCGACCCATCGTCCTAATTCCTGGAAAAACGACTGTATATCATGTATCTGTGCCTGCATCGGAGAATCCATATCTTCTTTCAATGGTACCACGACATTTAGCCCCATACGAATTGCTTTCACTGTGATTTCTTTACCCATCATGATCGGAGTTCCGTCAATATGCATCAAACCAGGCTTATGTCGTTTAATAATGACTTTCTGTGAACACTTATGTGTTATTTTACTATTTCTATCTAATGTCTTAGTAAACAACTGAATAGCCATCGGACCAGCTTCAACCGGATGAATCGAAGAAATAATCACCACATCAACTTTACCGTCCGAAATATTGGCTTGTGGAGCAATATAGGCATTGTAGCCATACTGGGATGCATTAGCGCAAGTAATGAGGAAAGCTTTTTCTTTTATAATTTCATCATCCAGTATAATTTCATATTCATCAGAACGAAACTTGATATATTCTTCAATTACACTTCTCATATATGACAAGGATCCCCGGTGCTTTCCTCCTGAGAACCGTTCACTGACCATCGCATCAAAGCCAACACCGCATGTACAAAAGAAAAGATGTTCATTCGCTACGCAATAATCGATCTGGGTAACATTACCTTTCAGAATAACCTCCATCGCTCTTTTTGTATCTAAAGGTATCCTTAAATCTCTTGCAAGGCCATTTCCTGAACCGGCAGGGATAATCCCCAATACAGACGAGGTATGAACCATATTGCTCGCTACTTCATTGACCGTACCATCTCCTCCTACCGCAACAATGCAATCAATCGACTCAGAGACTGCTTGTTTTGTCAATTCACAGGCATGACCGGCAAATTCCGTAAAAACGATATCTACCTTATACTCATCAGAAGAGAAAAATTCTTTCACCAGCCCGGGAATTTTATCTTTCGGGCCAACTCCTGATATTGGATTGATAATGAAGCGTATTGTTTTCATTCTATAATGACTACAAAGATAATGCTATTCATTTATAAAAAAAACTTAATAGGAATAGACTCCAATATCAAAACTTTGCTTATCTTTGCAGCCTGCTTTTTTCAGAGCTCTCGTTTTTTATCTGAAATACAAGAAAAAGGCAGCAATTTTAATAATTTGATATTAACAGTGTCATTCTGTTTAATATGAATCTTCTTGCTGAAAAACTAAGCAAAAATGATGTTCTTCTAAGATCCAGACAGGCCAAAGCCGCTGGTATTTATCCTTACTTCAGAGCTATTGAAAGCGATCAGGATACCGAAGTTATCATTAATGGAAAAAAGGTATTAATGTTCGGCTCCAATGCTTATCTTGGACTAACAAACCACCCTAAAGTAAAAGAAGCAGCAATTGCTGCTACCAAAAAATATGGCACCGGAATGGCTGGAAGCCGCTTTTTGAACGGAACTCTTGACATTCACCTCGAACTGGAAAGAAAATTGGCAAATTTTGTTGGAAAAGATGATGCTATCACTTATTCGACAGGGTTTCAAGTAAACCTGGGTGTTGTTTCCTGTCTTACCGGACGCGAAGATTATATCCTCTGGGATGAGTTAGACCATGCTTCTATAATTGAAGGACACCGCCTTTCTTTTTCTCATAAACTGAAGTTCAAACACAACGACATGGAGTCCCTGGAATCGCAATTAAAAAAATGCGAACCGGACAAAGTAAAATTGATTGTTGTTGACGGAGTTTTCAGCATGGAAGGTGACGTTGCCAATATACCGGAAATTGTACGCCTGGCAAAAAAATACAATGCTAATATCATGGTTGACGAAGCACACGGTTTAGGCGTTTTAGGACGTCAGGGACGTGGAGCTGCCGATCATTTCAATGCTCTTCCTGATGTTGACCTGATCATGGGCACCTTCAGTAAATCTCTGGCTTCAATCGGAGGATTTATTGCTGCAAATCAAGACGTTATCGATTACTTACGCCACAATTCCCGTTCTTATATATTCAGCGCCAGTAACACCCCTGCAGCTACTGCAGCCGCCAGTGCAGCTTTTGACATTATGGTCAGCGAACCGGAAAGACTCGAAAATCTTTGGAAAATTACTCACTATGCTTTGGATGGCTTCCGTAGTATGGGTTGTGAGATCGGGCACACATCGACTCCTATCATCCCAATCTTCATACGGGACAATGATAAGACATTTTATGTGACTACCGAATTATTTAATCAAGGTATTTTTGTAAATCCTGTCGTTTCCCCTGCTGTCGCTCCAACCGACACTTTAATTCGTTTCTCATTAATGGCTACGCATACTTTAGAACAGGTGGACATTGCATTGGACAGAATAGGGAAATGCCTGAGAAAAGTAGGTACTATAGGCAGTACGGCAGCTTTAGTCTAATCTTAATCTGAATTCATTGACAAGTAGCTGAAGCTGAGGATTTTTAGATGCGAATAATTTGTATTTATCAGTATCAGTATATGCTATTTGAGTATTTTCTTGTTCAGTAACAACCACTTCCATTATAATATAAGCATTTTGTAATTCACGGCGCAGGTACTCTACCAAAGCCGTGGATTCCTTTTGCAATTTTTGAAATTGTTCGGGATTATATACTGAAACCAAAATTGCGTCTCCCTCTTTCAAATCCGGAGAATTATTCAGCATTGTATTCTTCAGATGTATATCTTTTTCTATACCTTTGGCATATTCATTCCATTTGGAGATCAATTCGCCACGTGTGAATGAATTATGAGGCAACTCTTTGGGAGTATTTTCCGAAACAGTAGTTTCTGTTTTTTTTTCCTCCTCTTTTTTAGTCAATACTTTTTTTAATGAAACACTAACAGGAACCGTTATTTTTCCAGCGGCCTGACCATCCATAGCCTGACTATTCGTATATGAAACTGATGTTTCCTGAGATTGTGATTGAGAATTAGGCTGGCTCACGGGCTGCGACGCCACTACTTGAGCTGTATTTTCAACTGGGTTACCGGTTGTTATTGGGTCAAGAGTTTTTTTTTTATCGTCCCCCGTTGATTGAGGACTAGTTAACTGACAAAGTCTGATGAGGAGCAATTCTACCAATAACCGTTTATTACGGCTTCCTTTATAAGCCAGGTCACATTCATTGGCCAGTTCTATCGCTTTGTACAAGAATCCGATATCACAAGCTTGGGCTACTGTCTGGTATTTTGATTTTACAGCATCACCCACTTCGTAAAGAACAATTGTTTCCGGATCTTTACAAACCAACAAGTCCCTGAAAAAAGATGCTAATCCTCCCACAAAATACTGACCTTCAAATCCTTTTCCCAAAATTTCATTAAAAATCAACAAGCTATCGCTCACTTTATTCTGCAAAATAAAACCTGTCAGTTTGAAATAATATTCATAATCCAGGACATTCAGATTTTCAATAACCGATTGATAGGTGATATTTCCTCCTGTAAAACTGACTACCTGATCAAAAATCGACAAGGCATCACGCATTCCCCCATCGGCTTTCTGCGCAATCACATTCAGGGCTTCTTTCTCAAAAGAAACACTTTCCTGTCCGGCTACATATTCAAGATATTCGACCGTATCATTGATTCCGATACGATTAAAATCATAAATCTGACAACGGGAAAGGATCGTGGGAAGTATCTTATGCTTCTCTGTTGTAGCCAGAACAAAAATAGCATACCTTGGAGGCTCTTCTAATGTCTTCAAAAAAGCATTAAATGCAGAAGAGGATAACATGTGAACCTCATCAATGATATATACCTTATATTTACCTGTTTGAGGAGGTATTCTCACCTGCTCTATCAACGACCGAATATCATCGACCGAATTATTGGAAGCAGCATCCAGTTCATGGATATTATACGAGCGCTGTTCATCGAACGATACGCAAGACTCACAGAGATTGCACGCCTCTCCGTCTTCGTTCGGATTCTGGCAATTTATTGTTTTAGCAAATATACGGGCACAAGTCGTTTTCCCTACCCCACGCGGACCACAAAACAAATAAGCATGAGCCAATTTATTGTTACGGATAGCATTTTTAAGAGTAGTTGTCAACGATTGCTGCCCAACAACTGATTTGAATGTTGCCGGGCGATACTTACGTGCCGAAACAATGTAATTATCCATATATTTTTTATAACAGCTCACAAAGATAATTATTTTTTTCATTCTTCCATTTCTTCATTTCTTCATTTTTATTTGTATCTTTGCAGTATTCGATTCAATTTCCCATGAATAAGTTTGTTAATAAAATTACCGGTTGGCTACGGACTATTGATGTCAAAAAAATTCCGATTAATAAGTATTACATCACAATCCTTATTTTTCTGGTTGTTACTTTTTGTATTGGAGACAGCACTTTAAAAAAGAGATATACTTATAATCAAGAAATTAACCGTTTACAAAAAGAAATCGAATACTATACGAAACTAAAAAACGAGAATACCGAGAAGTTAAATTCGTTGAAAAACGACAGTGAAAGTCTGGAAAGGTATGCCCGGGAACAATTCAACATGACAAAACCGGATGAGGATCTCTTCATTATAATCCCCTGAAAATGAAATTTAAAGAATACCTGTTCTATATCTCAGCAATTGTACTATTAATTTCTGCTGTTTTATATCTGACCGGCTGGTCGATTATTCCATACATTTATGCCGTAGCAACGGCCGGAGTTGCAATATGCTACCTCACAAGCCCCTATATGGGTGAAAATAAAAGACTCAAACGATTAAATATACAAGAAGCCATAGCAGCCATTTTATTGCCGGTTTCATCTTATTTCATGTTTGAGAAAAAAAATGAATGGTTCTTATTCCTGGCCGTCTCTGCTATATTACAATTGTATGTTGTATTTGTAAAAGACAGGGAATTGAAAAAAGATAATGGAAAAAATTGTCAGCCTCCAAAATCCCCGGATAAAGCAAATAAGTAAGTTACAGGCAAAAGCACGGGAACGAAAAAATGCCAATCTTTTTATTATAGAAGGAGCCAGAGAGATATCATTGGCTCTGGGAGGAGGGTATTCTATCGATTCTATTTTTGTTTGCCACGAACTTTTTTCTAAAAGCGATTATCCCGATCTCCTGGAACAGATCGACTCCCGAATTCAATTTGAGGTTTCTGAAACTGTTTTTGAAAAGATCGCATATCGTGAAGGATCTGACGGCTTATTCGCTCTGGTTAAGCCCAAATCTTATACATTAAAGGATCTGAAACTTCCGGAAAATCCATTCATCATTATTCTTGAAGCGGTCGAAAAACCTGGGAATCTGGGTGCAATCCTGCGAACGGCTGATGCCTCAAAAGCGGATGCAGTAATCGTTTGTGACCCACTCACCGACATTTATAATCCAAATGTTGTACGTTCAAGCGTGGGATGTCTTTTTACAGTTCCAATTGCTGTCTGCAATAATGAAGAGGCTTTGGAATTGATGAAATCCCTAAAAATAAAGACTTTTGCAGCAGAACTGAATGCCGCTCAATGGTATCACGAAACAGACTTCACATCTCCATCTGCAGTTATTATGGGAACAGAAGCTGACGGATTGACTCCATTTTGGCTGAAAAATGCAGATTTCCGTATCAAAATTCCAATGAGAGGACAAATTGATTCATTGAATGTATCTGTGTCAACTGCTGTCATTACTTTTGAAGCAATGAGGCAAAGAGGATTCTTCTAAAGCAACAAAAATATGCTGAGCAAAAATAAAATCAAGTGGATCCATTCACTGGAACATAAAAAATTCCGCAAAGAAACCGGTTGTTTCCTTGCCGAAGGAAATAAGCTGGTAGCTGATATGCTCCCCTATTTTGAATGTGATTTTTTACTTTCCGAATCATCCTGGTTGGCTACTCAGGGAGATATTCACGCCAAAGAGCATATCATCGCTGAAGACGGAGATATTCAACGGGCAAGCCTGCAACGATCTCCCCAGAATGTTTTGGCGGTATTCAAACAACCCGTTTACGAACTGAATTTTGAGGATCTGAAAACAAAACTTAGCCTGGTATTAGACGGTATTCAGGATCCGGGAAATCTGGGTACTATCATTCGAATGGCCGATTGGTTCGGAATCGAAGATGTTATTTGTTCTCCCGACACTGTTGATGTCTATAATCCAAAAACCATGCAAGCCACCATGGGAGCTTTAGCTCATGTCCGAACGCACTACATAGATCTTTCGGACTTTTTCAAACAATTTCAAAATCTGGGGAAAACTGACTTCCCAATCTATGGAACTTTCCTTGAAGGAGAGAATCTTTATTCCAAAAAATTAAGTTCCAAAGGAGTAATTGTAATGGGAAACGAGGGCAATGGTATCTGTCCGGAAATAGAATCACTCATCACTCAAAAAATCCACATCCCAAATTTTCCTCAGAACAGAGAGACCTCGGAATCCTTGAATGTGGCTGTTGCAACAGCGATTGTTTGTGCGGAATTTCGAAGACAACAGATATAGATATTTCTTAATTATTTACGTATAACCTTGTAAGTCTTCCCATTATACTGTACCAGGTACACACCTTTAGGATAGCTCGTTAAATCAATTGCCGTAGAACCTTCCTGAGCCTTATAGGCACCTTTCAGTGAACCGGAAGCATCTGTCACCTGGATTGTTTGATTGGCCGTTGTACTGGATATTTTGAGGACATCTGAAGTTGGATTAGGATATACCTGGGTTGTAACAGCTGCAACATCAGTCACTCCTGTCGGATACTTCACCGTAACTGCTTGAGTTACTTCTCTTGTTCCACAAGGGTGCTCCAAAGAGGCTTTCATCGTACCTGTACCTATTGCTGTTGCACTAAAAGTGACCTGAGTTTCATTATTTCCTGCCGAACCTACAGCCGGGGAGAAATTGGCTCCATCTTTAGAATAACTCCAGGAATACTTTGTCACATTAGAGTAGCCTCCCAATTTAACATTATGAAGTTTTCCGACTACTGCCGGATTTGGATATTCAGCAAATGTCAGGCTTGAAGGAAGTTGGCCGGCAACAGATAACGTTGCAGACTTACTGAACACACTTATTTCGTTCCCATAAGTGGCACGCACAACTACACGATAATCGCCATAATTACTTTTACGAACATTCTCTAATGTATATTTATTTCCACTGGCACCCTCAATCCTATTGTTTCCATAAAACCATTCGTATGTCAGGAAATCCCCTGTTGCTGTCAATTCAAAAGTATGATTACTTCCCTCGCAAATAGTAGCATCACTCAAATCTTTAACTATTTTGGGAGCTGAACAACTACGAGTCACATTTACAGTGTATGTTTTTGTTGTTTCATTCTCTGCTGTGACAACGAACTGAAAACTATTATTTCCAGGAACTAATTCTGTGGTAAATGAACCTGCAGGACTCACCGATGCCTTAGTATCAGTAGGAATAGCCAAAAAAGAGACTGACTTCTGACCACAATCTACGGTATAATTATATGATGTTTTATTAGAAGCAAAACCTTCAATCGTTGTACCATTCATCAAAAGATTTCCTAAGGAAGAATCTGCACTGCGTTCATCTGTGAATTTCAAGGTAAGAGGAAGAATATACTCTTTCAACACACCCATATATCGCGATTGAGAATCATTAATTAACAATAATGGATAAGTACCATTCGTATTCTTAGGTCCCAAACACATCCCCTCATAATTTGAGATATCTCCTCCCGACAAAGTTGTTTTAAACTCTTTCAATAATTCTTTTTGCAAAAAAGCGCCACTACTCAATGTAGATAAATTCGTAGTAGCAGTAATATCTGTTCCCTGCGTAGGATTTACTAAATAAATTTTGATATTTACAAAACTTGCTGCTAATCCCAGCGGTATAGTCCCTACATAAAACTCCCGTTCCATTACCAACAAGCGACCATCTTCAAGAGCTGTAATTGCCGGAACCCCAAAAGCATATTGAGTAACTGAAGCCACAAAGGCCGTAGGGAGATCCATCTTGTATGCAAACTGTCCGGCAGGTTGAAAATTATTACCAAAAGATTGTAAGCGCAAAAGGTTATTCACACTCTTGTTATACGATGCCTGTTGACCATCAAGACCCAAGGTTGACTCTGTTGTTGTCCAAAACAAACCTGTCGTTGCATTGTATCCAAGCGATTCAAAACCGTAATTTCCTGTTCCATTCGTTTTAGAAAAAATGGCAGGGATACTCAATTTCGCACCGGTCACAGCTCCGTTAGAGAGATTGTACTCTTTTATTTCCTGATCGCCTTCACCGGAAATAAATACAGAATTTCTACCTGAGTGATAAATAACTCCTTCACAATCACGCGAAGTTCCTGAATTCTGATAAAGATCACTTCTTGTTATCGTATTAATAGATCCATCGGTGTTCAAGGCAATCGTGAAAATGTAAAAGCCATCTTTTTTATCAGAAACCACAACATACCGACTGTTCCCTATATAAGTAATGCCACTGTAATCCTCTGCATTGTAAGTCGTTGAAATTTCTTTTGCAACCTGAGTTTCAGACTGCTCAATTGTCACTACAGGGAAATATCTTGCCGTCTGAGCTTTGGCAAACTGAACTCCGGATAAAAAAAGAATCAATAAAAAAGATAATCGGTTGAATTTCCTATTCATAAAATACTCTATCAAAAAATGTTATATATGTTATAGCGACTCGTTTTCGTACAAAAATTATGCCATAATCAGCGGTTTACAGATCGAGAAAGTACTATTCAAGTGACTTTCAGAGTATTTTATAACTCTTTCCACAGTATTTTTACTCCGACTGTTGATTTTTGGTGTTTTTATTGCTAACTTGCACCGTTTTTCAATTGATTTTTATGTTAAACGAAAAAAAAATAATACTGGGAATTACCGGAAGCATCGCTGCTTATAAAGCAGCCTATCTTACACGCGCCCTGATAAAAAAAGGAGCCGAAGTGCAGGTGGTGATAAGTCCGGCAGGAAAAGAATTTATCACTCCGGTTACCCTATCTGCTCTGACCGGTAAACCAGTTGTTTCCGAATTTTTCACTGCAAATGACGGGACATGGCATAGTCATGTTGACCTGGGTTTGTGGGCCGACGTGATGATCATCGCTCCGGCAACAGCTTCTACAATAGGAAAGATGGCAAACGGGATTGCAGACAACATGCTTATCACTACTTACCTTTCAATGAAAGCTCCGGTTTTTATTGCTCCTGCCATGGATTTGGACATGTATGCCCATCCCTCCACTCAAAAGAATCTGGAAACATTAAAATCTTTTGGAAATTTTATCATTGAACCGGCAAGCGGTTTTCTGGCCAGCAAACTGGAGGGTAAAGGCCGAATGGAAGAACCTGATGAAATTGTTAATCAATTGGAAATCTTTTTCTCCAAAGGAAATAAGTTCTCAAAAAAAAAAATATTGATAACGGCAGGTCCAACGTATGAAAAGCTGGATCCGGTGCGTTATATCGGCAATTATTCTTCCGGTAAAATGGGTTTTGCCTTGGCAGAAGCCTGCGCTTCCAGAGGAGCGGAAGTTATTTTGGTCGCAGGGCCAGTTAACTTATCAGTCAAACATCCTATGATAAAACGTATTGATGTGGAATCCGCCGACCAGATGTATGAAAATGCCATCCGTTTCTTCAAGGATGTCGATGGAGCCATTCTCTGTGCTGCTGTTGCAGATTACAAACCGACTTCATTTTCGGATAAAAAAATAAAGCGAAAAGATGGAGCTCCGCTATCTATTGAGCTGGTTCCCAATCCAGATATTGCAGCTTCATTGGGAAAAATAAAGAAAAAAGGTCAAATCATTGCAGGATTTGCTTTGGAAACCAACGATGAAGAAAAAAATGCTCAAGGCAAACTGAAAAAGAAAAATCTGGATTTTATCGTACTCAATTCAATGAATGATGCCGGAGCCGGTTTTCGGACAGACACAAATAAGATAACTATCCTGTTTCCGGACAATAGTAAGAAGGTTTTTCCGTTAAAATCTAAGTCGGCAGTAGCAAACGATATTGCTGACGAAATGGAAAACCTGTTAATATGAAATTATTCATTATGAAGAAATATTTTTTCCTTATTATAACGTTGTTTTGCTTGTCTCCGATATCTGTAGAAGCACAGGAACTCAAAGCAAAAGTTTCTGTCAACAGTGACCGGATACAAGGAACCAACAAAACTATATTCGCATCTTTAGAACTCGCCCTGACCAACTTCATTAACAACCAGAAGTGGGGCTCTGCTACTTTTGCTCCAAATGAAAAAATAGACTGTTCCTTTGCCCTCACTATTGTCACGGTAAACGGGGACAATAATTTTTCTGCCGAGTTACTGGTGCAGGCTCAACGCCCTGTTTATAATTCAACTTACAATTCTTCTCTCATCCGATTCAGAGACACTGAAATTAATTTTGAATACCAAGAGAATGCTCCTTTTCAACTTGTAGGAAATACGATCAATAATAACCTGATTGCAACCGTTGCCTTTTGGTCGAATCTGATATTAGCGCTCGACTTTGACAGCTTTTCTCCCAAAGGAGGATCCGTCTTTTATCGTCAGGCACAGAGTATTGCCATGCAGGCACAGGGAGCGGGAGGATGGAACGGATGGGCTGCTTTTGACAAATCAAATAACAAACACGGTATTATCACCTCATTTACAGATGAAACGATGAGTCCCTACCGGGACCTATGGTACACCTATCACCGGAAAGGATTGGATGAAATGTCAACTAATCCCGACCGGGGAAGGGCTACAATACTAAATGCATTACCTGCATTGGACGAGCTGAGAAAGAACCCGAGAGTTGCTACAGTGTTGCTACAGATGTTTGCAGATACTAAGCTTGATGAAATTATCTCGATATCCAGTAAAGCAAGTGCTGACGAACGAAAAACAACATACGATCTACTTAAAAAAGTATATCCGGCCATGTCAACCCAACTGGAACCTTTGAAAAAATAAATTACAAACGAATGCTTTCATCTTTAACGATTCAAAACTATGCCCTTATTTCAAAACTGGAAATCGATTTTTCCAGAGGATTATCGGTTATAACCGGAGAAACAGGAGCTGGTAAATCCATCATACTCGGAGCTTTATCCCTTATCCTAGGACAAAGAGCCGACAGTAAATCTATCGGTTATGGAGGAGATAAATGCTTGATTGAAGGAGTATTTGATATCTCATCATACGATCTGCAATCTTTTTTTGAAGAAAAAGATTTGGAATATGATGCTCAGCAATGCATTATACGAAGAGAGATATGGTCGTCCGGAAAATCCAGGGCTTTTATCAATGATACTCCCACCGGACTCTCCGAATTGAAAGAGTTGGGTAACCGATTGATCGACATCCATTCCCAACACCAGAATCTGATGCTGGGAGATGATTATTTCCAACTACAGGTATTGGATGCCCTGGCTGGAAACAAAGACTTAAAAATACAATACAGAAATACTTACCGGCAATACATTGCCATGCTGAAAGAGCTGAAGGAGCTGAAAGAGAAAATAACGAAAGCTGCATCAGACCAGGATTATCTGAATTTTCAACATCAACAACTAGATGAGGCTTCTTTAAAGGCCGGTGAACAGAAAGAGCTGGAAAATGAATCCGAAACCCTCTCTCATCTGGAGGAAATTAAAGGAGGTTTATTTAAGATAGAACAATTATTATCTGCAGAAGAAAATGGAGTAGTCCAGGCACTAAAAATCGGTCTGGATGCAGCACATACATTAAAAAAAGTCTATGCACCCGCAAACGAGATGGCTGAGCGTTTACAATCGACTTATCTTGATCTCAAAGACCTTGCCCAAGAAACAGCCTCCAGACAGGAAGACCTGGAATTTAATCCGGAGCGGATGCAATTTGTATCGGAACGATTGGATCTATTGTATTCCCTACAACAAAAGCATAAAGTCGATTCTACTGAAGCTCTGATTGAACTTCGAAACGAAATTGAAGCGAAATTACAAACAATCGAAAATTCCGATGCAGAACTAGCGGCATTGGAAAAGAAAGTCGGAGAATCTTTCTTACAAGTCATTGAATTGGCAAACAGAATTACAGACGAAAGGAAGAAAGCCGCATTACAACTTGAGAAGCAATTAGTCGAAAAAGTTCATGTATTGGGGATGCCAAACATGAAATTCTCGGCCGAATTGTCAGTAAAATCTTCGCCTGACGATACCGGGATGGACAATGTTGACTTTTTATTTTCAGCAAATAAAAATATACCTCTTAAACCCGTTTCAGCAACAGCTTCCGGTGGAGAAATATCACGACTGATGCTGGGAATTAAAGCTCTGATTGCAGGAGCAATAGCTCTTCCTACCATTATTTTTGATGAAATAGACACTGGGATCTCCGGAGAAATTGCAGACAAGATGGGAGGAATTATGCAGGATTTGGGCAGCCTGATGCAGGTTATCGTTATTACCCACCTGCCTCAAATCGCGGCAAAAGGCGAATCACACTATTTTGTTTATAAAGAAGAGTCGAGTGAAACAACAGAAACAATGATAAAAAAATTATCCCAGGATGAGCGAGTCCGGGAAATAGCACAAATGCTCAGCGGTACAGGACTTTCCGAAGCAGCATTAGCTAATGCAAGGGATTTGTTAAAAATATAAAGTATAAGTTATTACCTATCATAATGAAAGAAAACGAAATGATTTTCGGCACACGCGCCGTGATTGAAGCAATACAAGCAGGCAAAGAAGTGGATAAAATTCTGATGAAGAGAGATTTGCAAGGGGATTTATCCCGGGAATTATTCCAAATCGTCAGGGATACAAACATACCGTTGCAACGCGTTCCTCAAGAAAAACTGGATCGCCTGACAAGGAAGAATCACCAAGGGGTAATCGCCTTTATTTCGGCTGTTACTTATCAAAAAATTGAAGATATCGTTCCCTTCCTGTATGAGAATGGAAAAGACGGATTTATCGTACTTCTCGATGGTGTAACCGATGTTCGTAATTTTGGCGCTATTGCACGTTCCTGTGATTGTGCCGGAGTAGATGCTCTGGTTATTCCCGCTCGTAACAGTGTTTCTGTCAATGCCGATGCAGTCAAAACCTCTGCCGGAGCACTACATACCCTTCCCGTTTGTAAAGAATCCAGTATCAATGAAGCAATTAAGTTCCTGAAAGAAAGCGGGTACAGAATATTTGCAGCTACAGAGAAAACAGAGAAAAATTACACTACAGTCGATTATTCCGGTCCTATCGCGATCGTAATGGGTGGTGAAGATTTCGGAATTTCGATGGATAACCTGAGGATTTGTGATGAAATGGTTCAGATTCCTGTTTTAGGTAATATTAGTTCGCTTAATGTTTCAGCAGCGGCTGCAATTTTAATGTATGAGGTTGTGAGACAAAGAAACCTCTAATATTATTTTCACACAATATCAATCATATTATTTTTATGAAAAAACTATTATTGTTTTTACTTATTTCTGTGGCTTTTTCTTCACAAGCACAAAGATTGACCCCTGTCTATACACACTTTCCTGTTTATAGCATTCCCGAAAAACAAGAGTATGGCAATTATAAAACATACCAATTGTATGTATATTATGAAGAAGTTAAACCGGAGTATCAACTTGACGGCTTCTACTCTCTACCTTCTTACATCTCATCTTTGAAACAGGATACTATCAATGGAGATTTCAAAATCATTGTCAATGTAGAAACTTTTAATGTAGCTAAAGTATTCACTTCTAACGATACTCTTTTTGGCTCGCCAGCTACAATAACTTTATCTGCAAAAGTTTTCGATAAATCCGGAAAAATTATTTTCTCAAAAAGAGGATTAGTTCAGGATGCTCAGGCTGTTGTTCTTGGGGTAAAAACGAATTCAGGTGTACATAAAAGTGTAATTGCTAAAAGCTTAGTCAGCAATTCTCTTAGCTATGTATTATATGATTTTATTAACTCTAATATCATTTTTACCGAATACAGGGATTCATACAAACCAACGACCCTTTGGGCAATTCCTTATTCACTGTCTTTTTCTGAAGAAAAAAATAAGATTATGTCCGAGTTTTCTGACAGTATCGATGCTATCAAAGCTATAACCGACCCTCAATTATATGTTCAAAGGGCTGTCGGACAAATTGATTTTTGGAAAAAACAAGCTGAATTGCCAGATGAAAAGGATAATCGCACTTACAGGGAATGCGGTATTCATAATCTGAATCTGATCTATTACATCAGTGGTAATATTGAGAAATCAAATGAATATGCAGCTATAGAGGATAAAATGCCAGGAAGTACGCTCGGCTACATAAAAAAAGATGTTATCAAATTTAAGGAAAAGTGTAGCCCTCAAAAATTTCAGTATCCGGTACTAAAAGGACCATTCATACACTCAGATGATTTTCTTTCGGCATTTAGTATGACAGATGCCATTAATCAAACTCGTTACTTTATTATAAAGGGATCTATTTACATGAAAGATCAATCGGTAATCGAAGGAACATGCTGTATTAAAAGATCTATTGGGAGTTCTCGTGAAGGCCAGATTGCCAATCTCAGCGCAAATGAATATGAAGTCACAATAACCAAGACTGATGGAACCGAAATTAAAACAGTTTTGTCAAAATTGGAATCTATAAAAACTGAAAAATCCATTTATCTTTGTGATAAGTGGAATATTAAGATGTCCCTTTACAAAAGCGATAAAATATCTCTTTACCAAGTTTGTTTTCCTGAACAAGGAACTTATTACTATCAAAGAAATAATAGCAAATTAGATAGTCCATCTTTATTTAGCTCTAACACAGGCTGGTTGAAAAAATATTTCAAAGACTGTTCTGAATTATCAGACAAAATTGATAAAAAAGAAATAACAGACCCTATTGATATGGTTAAATATTACAACGAAAAATGTAATTAAGATATTTCAAAATGAAAGTTGCAAGCCAAGATAAAACACTTTCCGAACGTCTTGCTAATATACGGAAATTGGCAGCTATTCTTTGAATCAGAATATTCTGTAAATATTAAACAGTTAGGCTTTGTTTCAACATCTGAATTGCTTTCCAAAGGACACCAGCCGATCCTCTGAATTTTGCAGAGCCTTTAGGTTCTCCTTTGGGAGTGTACCATTCAAAGAATCCATTATTCTTTAAGACCCGGTTTAACATCGGATCGAGAGCTTCACAAGCTTCATCAATATAACCATAACGGATTAATTGCTGAACCATACGTCCTCCAAACCAGGTCCAGTCGCCCCCATTCTGGTAACCGTACTCATACATTACCTTATTTTTAAAGAACCCGTTCGGATAAACCGGGTAAAGGGTCAATCCTATTGTTTGAGCTCCGGCTGCCTTGACATTTTCCTGCATCTTTTTATAGGCAGTCAGAACTTCTTTTTTTGTCAGCAAATCCGCTTCAATAGCGACTGCAGTGCCTCCATGATAATAAATTCGGCTTTCATCAAAATCGGAAGGGAAAGGAGAATCGTTCAAATAGATATGTGAAATAAATTTTTGATTATCAGTATCCCATAAATATTTTCTTACATTGACTGCAATTTGTTCTTCAACCTTATTCCATTGGTTTTTCTGAGACTTATCATGTATCAGTTCTATATAATTTCGTAAAGCAATGATAAACATCGCATTATCATAAATATCTATTGAAAGATGTGAAGATTCGTCCAAACGGACACCCCAGTCATGTTCGGGTTGCACATCGCCCCAATCTGCTGTCGTAGCCCCCCAAATCAATCCGTATTTTTTATCATAACGCTTCTCCATCAGGAATTGCAAAGCATCAGACATCCTATTTTCAACAGTCTTACCTCTAATGATTTCTTTCAGAAAAGAATTATCCCCCGTAACCTGAATGTATTTATAAACAGTCTGAATCAGAGAAGTTTCCTGGTCCGTTTCCACGGTGTTTTTATGAGCAGATAAGTCTGGAGCCAATTCGCTGAAAATATAATCCTCAGAAGTATGGTTTGCTCTCCTCTGCACATATCCATCGACAATATTCCCATCTTTGCCCTGAAACTTAAAGAAGGTCAATAATGCCTCCCTTATTTTTTGAGTATCAGACACCTTACAAGCCGTCTCAATAAAAGTATTCAGGTCACGAATCCAGATTTCAGCATAACCATCACCTGCATTCAAGCCTGTTTGAATCAGTAATTCGGCTTTTTTTTCTACCTCTGCCAGTCTCGGATCAGATTGGGCAAAAGAAGATTCTATACTGAAGATAGCCACAAAGAAACATATCAAATAACATAAACAGGTTTTCATAATATCCGATTTATTTGGTCTATTATGATAAAACGCTTTTATGAATTAAATTGTTTTATCTTTTTTTAGAAAAAATGCACACAATAACAAGTAAGCCGCACAAATGGTAATTACCAATACAGAACCCGATTGATTACCGATTAAATCGGTTGACACTCCCATAATAACAGGAATCAATGCCCCTCCGGCAATACCGGTTACCATCAGTCCGGATACCTCATTCGCTTTCTCAGGCATTTGTTGAAGAGCT
>JAVBUX010000330.1:0-8416 GCA_031554915.1 Bacteroidales bacterium
TTGGAACCATGATCGGAAAAGGTTATTCTGTAAAAACAGCTCAATTGGAAATGGAAATGATTGCAGAAGGCTATTACGGAACAAAATGTATCAAGGAAATGAACGAAAAATACAAAGTGGACATGCCGATCCTGGATACGGTCTATTCTATTTTGTATGAACGCAAATCTCCGGTTACAGCTATCAGAAAACTAACAGAGACGTTCAAATAAGAAAATTACAGGTCATAATTATATAAAGGCATTAGGATTAGTTATATGAAAACAATAGGATTAAACATTGACAAGGCATTAGGGTTTATTTCCCGCGAACAGGTATTTGCACAAGAACAAAAAGTAAAAGAGTGCATTGTTGCATTACAGAATAAAACCGGAAAAGGAAATGATTTCCTTGGATGGTTAGATTTGCCATCATCTATTACTCCGGCTGAAATAAATGACATCCAGGCAACTGCGGATCATTTGAGAGCTAACTGTGAAGTTGTAGTCGTAGTTGGTATCGGAGGAAGCTATCTTGGAGCAAAAGCAGTGATAGACGCTCTTTCCGGAAGTTTCGATCAATTCGATACAAACCGCAAAAATCCGATCGTTGTTTATGCAGGACACAACATTGGTGAAGATTACCTTTGTGAATTATCAGCCTTCCTGAAAAATAAAAAATTCGGAATTATCAATATTTCCAAATCAGGAACCACAACGGAACCAGCTCTGGCTTTCCGTATCCTAAAAAAATTACTGGAAGATTCTATTGGCAAAGCTAAGGCTAAAGATCTGATTGTAGCCGTTACCGACAAAGCTCGTGGAGCTTTGCGTTCATTGGCAACCAAAGAAGGATATAAAACATTTGTTATTCCGGATAATGTAGGTGGCCGTTTCTCTGTTCTTACACCGGTAGGTTTGCTGACTATCGCAATTGCCGGTATCGATATCAAACAACTTGTTTCGGGAGCAGTTGACATGGAAAATGCAACCGGAACTGATATTGCTTTCGAAAACAATATTGCCGCCATTTACGCTGCAACCCGTAATGAACTATATAAAACAGGCAAGAGAATTGAAATCCTGGCAAACTTTCATCCAAAATTACACTATGTATCTGAATGGTGGAAGCAACTTTATGGAGAAAGTGAAGGAAAAGAAAACAAAGGTATTTTTACTGCATCTGTCGATTTCACCACAGACTTGCATTCCATGGGACAATGGATTCAGGAAGGTGAACGTACTATCTTCGAAACCGTAATTTCTGTTGCACAACCAAACTGTAAAGTTGAAGTTCCTAAAGATGAGGAAGATCTGGACGGATTGAATTTTTTATACGGCAAACGTGTCGATTTCGTGAATAAAATGGCTGAATTAGGCACCCAATTGGCTCATGTCGATGGAGGTGTTCCTAACCTCCGGATTGAACTGCCTGAACTCAATGCTTACTATCTGGGGCAATTGCTTTATTTCTTCGAAAAAGCCTGCGGTATAAGCGGATACATACTAGGAGTCAATCCTTTCGACCAACCTGGAGTGGAAGCATACAAGAAAAACATGTTCGCATTGCTGAACAAACCGGGATTTGAAGAGGAAAGTAAAGCAATACAAGCCAGAATTTAATGATAAAAGCAATATTATTCGACATGGATGGAGTCCTTTACGACTCCATGCCAAGTCATGTTCGCGCATGGAAAGAAACAATGGCTTCTTTAGGAGTGATGGCTTCAGAAGAAGATCTTTATATGTTTGAAGGCCGTACCGGACACTCAACGATAGATATACTATTCAACCGGACTTTCGGACGTGATGCCTCGCTAGAAGAAAAAGAGCAAATCTATGCAAAAAAAGCTCAACGTTTTGTTGAACTTGAAAATGCAGATTCTAAACCCATGACCGGAGCTTTAGAAGTTCTGGAAAAAGTCAGAGAAATGGGGTTGCAACGGGTTATTGTCACGGGGTCGGGACAAGCATCTTTATTCGACAAGCTGGATTCAAACTTTCCTGGAATGTTTGACAAAAACAGGATTGTCTCTGCTTACGATGTGCAACACGGGAAGCCTCATCCGGAACCATATCTGATGGGATTGGAAAAAGCCGGAATTTCGGCTGAAGAAGCTGTTGTCGTTGAAAATGCTCCTTTAGGAGTCGAATCAGCTGTTGCTGCTGGAATCTTTACTATTGCTGTCAATACAGGACCTTTAAAAAATGAAATTTTGTCAAATGCAGGAGCTAGTATTGTGCTCCCATCTATGTTGCTGTTGGCTGAGAAAATAGAATCTATTTTAATTTAAAATGTATTTTACATAAGTGAAAATTAAAACTCTATCCATTTTATGCTCATTCTTTATTATGCTAGGAAGCTGGCAAACAGTTCACGCCCAGTCTTTGCCTAAGCATTTGAACTGCTTTGAACCCGACAAACCCGATTTTTATCAATCAAAAGATACTATCATTCCACTGAAAAAAAAGCCATGGCTGGCTGCTGGAGAAGTCATAGGACTGAATCTTGGCGTATGGTCTTTCGACAGATATATCTTACATGGCGATTGGGCATACATCAGTGGCAAAACGATCAAACACAACCTGGAAATGGGCTTCTATTGGGATAATGATAATTTTCAAACTAATCTTTTTAACCATCCATATCATGGATCCCTATATTTCGGCGCTGCACGAGCTAATGGAATGAACTACTGGCAATCCGGATGTTTTTCTCTTGGAGGAAGTCTGATGTGGGAGTTATTCATGGAATGTGAGTTACCTTCCAAAAACGATCTTGTTGCCACATCCATAGGAGGAATGGCGCTTGGAGAAACTTTTTTCAGACTCTCTGATCTTTTTATTGACGAAAGGGCTACCGGTTGGGAACGTTTCGGCAGGGAGGCTCTGGGTGTTCTTTTCTCTCCGACCAGGGGACTAACCCGCATCATCAATGGAGACGCCTGGCATAGATCACCGTATCGTGGCAGACAATTCTCTACCCCTCCCCTTTTATTTCAAACATCAGTAGGCTGGAAAGTAATGGAATTACGCGACAATGCTTTTGATGAAGGAATGGGATTATGCGTAGATCTGGGAATGGTTTACGGTGACCTCTACAAGTCCGAAGATACTAAGCCTTATGATTATTTTACCATACGCGGAAGTTTTAACCTGCAAAAAAATCAACCATTAATCGGTCAGATCAATCTTATCGGTAGGCTTTGGGGTAAAGAAATCTGGGAGACAAATAACAATGAACTTCATTGGGGTATTTTTCAGCATTATGACTACTACGACTCTGATACTATTTCAGATATTTCGAACAAAACTCCTTATGAGATTGGAACCCCGGCCTGTTTTGGAACGGGATTAATTTTCAAGGGAATGAATTCTTCCCAAGCACTATCCTATCAGGCTCATGCACATGCCAATGCAATTATTCTTGGAGGAAGTCTATCCGACTATTATTTTGAAGACGACCGGAGTTATAACTGGGGAAGCGGATACAGCATCAAATTGGGCTGCGGACTCAGTTATAAGAAGAAGTTCGGTGCAGTTCTAGGATTTGAGCACTATCATGTATATACATGGAAAGGATACCCAGGAGACCCAACAGCAGAAGGATACGACTTCAGGACATCCGACGCCCAGGGAAATAAGTCCAATACTCGCTTTAACATCCTTAACGGATTACTTGAATATAGATTCAATGACAATTGGAGTGTATCTCTTTCTGAATACTTATTTGTACGCCGTACTAATTACAATTTCTATAAATTCCCGGACGTATCATCTACAACAACAGAATCAAGATTAGCAGTCGGATACAAATTTTAAAAAATCAATTACAAAAAGTTTGATTTATTAAAAAAAGTATTACTTTTGCATCGTTATTCATTATAGAAAACAAAAGATGAATCAATTTTATTTTTCATATTCTTATTTTTATTTTTACTTTAGTCAGAAAGTAGAGCAGGATATGATGTATCAATAAAGAGGTTCTGAGATAAGAATTAAAAAACAAAAGATATGAAAATCCTGCCGGTAACGGTGGGATTTTTTTTTATACAAAATTAATTACAATGATAAAAGTCGCTATACAAGGGGTAGAAGGTGCATACCATGAAATTGCAGCCAGAGAATATTTCAAACTAGAAGATAAAATTGAAATATTACCCTGCAATACATTCAAGGATGTTATCGCTACCGTCAAAAAAGACCCATCTTTAGTCGGAATCATGGCTATTGAAAATACAATTGCAGGAAGCCTGTTACAAAATCACGAATTGATCAGGGAAAGCGACCTAACGGTCGTCGGTGAGAAGAAACTCCATATTTCCCATAGCCTGGCATCACTTCCGGAAGATTCTATTCATGATATTTCGGAAATCAACTCCCACCCCATTGCCCTGATGCAATGCGGAGATTTTTTGGAAACCCTTCCGAATATCAAAATCGTAGAAAAAGAAGACACGGCTCTCAGCGCCAAAATGATTGCAGAAAAAAAATTACATGGACATGCTGCTATATGTAGCAAATATGCCGCAAAATTATATGGATTGAAAATACTCTCAGAAGGAATTGAGACCAATAAACGTAATTTCACACGCTTCCTGCTGTTGGCTAATCGCTGGATTGCCGAAGACCTGTTGCGGGATATCACCCCTAATAAATCTTCTCTGGTTTTTACTTTGCCACATACTGAAGGAAGTTTATCTAAAGTTCTGACTATCTTGTCTTTTTACGACATCAACCTGACAAAAATACAATCCTTGCCAATCATTGGCCGTGAATGGGAATACCTGTTTTACATCGATGTCTCTTACAAAAACTATATGCGTTATAAACAGGCTATCGATGCAGCAATCCCTTTGACTAAAGATTTCAAAATACTAGGCGAATATACCGAAGAAAAATTGCAACAATGAAAACAATAATTCCAGCCGACAGGCTCAACAATGTCAGTGAATACTACTTCTCTAAAAAATTAAAAGAAGTAGCGGAAATGAATGCTGCCGGAAAACAGGTAATCAATCTTGGCATTGGGAGCCCAGACCTGCCCCCGTCGCAAGAAGCAATCGACACTCTGTGTCAATCTGTACAACAACCGGATGTCCATGGTTACCAGCCTTATGTTGGAATTCCTGAGCTACGAAAAGCCTTTGCCCAATGGTATAAAGATTGGTATCATGCTGAGTTGAATCCCCAGAATGAGATCCAACCGTTAATTGGTTCAAAAGAAGGTATTTTGCACATCTCTTTGGCGTTTCTTAACCCAGGAGATAGTGTTTTAATACCTAACCCAGGTTATCCGACTTACAGTTCTGTCAGCAACCTGGTTGGAGCAAACATTATTTTTTACGATTTAGAAGAAAAAAATAATTGGCAACCAAATTTCGAAATGTTGGAAAGACTCGATCTTTCGAAAGTCAAACTGATGTGGACTAATTATCCAAATATGCCGACAGGAGCACCAGCAACAATGGAATTGTACGAAAAATTAGTATCTTTCGGAAAAAAACACAATATCGTTATTTGCAACGATAATCCATACAGTTTTATTCTGAACGACCATCCTATCAGCATTTTGAGTGTCGATGGTGCAAAAGATATTTGTATCGAACTCAATTCTTTAAGTAAATCTCACAACATGCCCGGTTGGCGTATTGCGATGCTGGCATCAAATGCAGACTTTATCGAATGGATACTGAAAGTCAAAAGTAATATCGATAGCGGACAATTCAAGCCAATGATGTTGGCCGCTACAAAGGCCCTGCAAGCACCCATAGAATGGTATGCCGCCATGAATACTATTTATAGGGAACGCAGGACTATCGCAGAACAAATTATGGAAACCCTAGGTTGTATATATGATAAAAAACAATCAGGACTGTTTCTCTGGGGAAAAATGCCCGGACACTATCAAAATAGTGAAGAACTGGCCAATAAAATTTTGTACGAAGCTAAGGTTTTCATTACCCCGGGATTTATATTCGGAAGTAACGGAGACCGTTATGTCAGGATTTCATTATGCTGTAAAAAAGAAACATTATCAGAAGCATTAAACAGAATACGCAAGAATGTAGGTGCTTAATATAAAAACAGATAAACAAATATAAAATCATGGATTTACAATCAATCATACTTCCGGGCATTGAAGAAAAAAGGCCATTAGTCATTTCGGGCCCATGCAGTGCGGAAACAGAAGAACAGGTACTGACTACTGCCAGAATGCTGGCATCGAATGGCGTTAAGATGTTCCGGGCCGGCATCTGGAAACCACGTACCAAACCGGGAGGATTTGAAGGAGTGGGCTCCGAAGGACTCGCCTGGTTGCAAAAAGTCAAAAAAGAAACCGGGATGTATGTTGCTACAGAAATTGCGACTCAAAAACATGTTTATGAAGCATTAAAATATGGAATCGATATCCTTTGGATCGGGGCACGTACAACAGCAAACCCTTTTGCCGTACAGGAAATTGCAGACGCTCTGCAGGGTGTTGATATTCCCATATTGATAAAAAACCCTGTCAACCCGGACCTGGAGCTATGGATAGGTGCCGTAGAACGTATTTATAATGCAGGTATAAAACGTATCGGAGTCATTCACAGAGGATTCAGTTCTTATGACGAAAAACTTTACAGAAACTTGCCCCAATGGCATATTCCTATCGAGTTAAAACGAAGAATGCCAAACTTACCAATTATCTGTGACCCAAGCCATATCGGAGGAAAACGAGAATTAATAGCGCCACTTTCCCAACAGGCAATGGATTTGAACTATGATGGACTGATCATCGAATCTCATTGTAATCCTGATTGTGCATGGAGCGATAAGGATCAACAGATTACTCCGGATGTATTGTCTTACATTCTCAACCTGTTGGTTATCCGGGACTCGAAACAAACAACAGAAAACTTGACCGAACTGCGTAAGCAAATCGATATTGTTGACGACGAACTATTGTCTATCCTCAATAAACGGATGCGAGTATCAAGGGAAATCGGACAATACAAAAAAGAACATCACATGCAGGTACTGCAAACAGGTCGCTACGATGAAATCCTGAAAGACCGTATTGCTGCTGCAGAACGCATGAACATATCCGGTGAGTTTATGAAAATAATACTAGAGGCCATTCACGAAGAATCGATCAGACAACAGATCGAAGTCATCAATAATAGCGAAGATTAATATGAGAATACAAATTCTTGGCGCAGGAAAGATGGGATCCTTCTTAGCCGACGTACTCAGTTTTGAACACGAAATTGCCATCTTTGATACAGATCCGCAACGACTTCGTTTCACGTACAATTGCATTCGGATGAGCGATCCAAAAGAGATCGCTGAATTCAAACCTGAAATTTTGATCAATGCAGTTACAGTAAAATATACACTAGAGGCTTTTAATACGGTCCTGCCCTATATTCCGGAAACTTGTATTATTTCTGATATAGCATCAGTTAAAACAGGTTTGAAAGAATTTTATGAGCAACAAAACAGACCTTATGTATCCACTCACCCAATGTTTGGACCGACATTTGCCAACCTGAACAATTTGTCTGCTGAAAATGCAATCATCATTTCAGAATCCAGTCACATGGGAAAAATATTTTTCAGAGACCTTTACAATTCATTGAAACTGAATATATTTGAATATTCTTTTGAAGAGCATGACAAAACAATTGCATATTCACTTTCGATTCCGTTTGCATCATCTTTGGTTTTCGCCTCCGTTATGAAACATCAGGAAGCCCCGGGAACCACGTTCAAGAAGCATTTGAATATCGCCAGAGGATTATTATCCGAAGATGATTATTTGCTCACAGAAATACTCTTTAATCCATATACACCTGAACAGCTGAAAGCTATCAGAAAAGAACTGGCTCTACTATTGGAAACCATTGAAAATAAGGATTCTGATTCCATGAAACTATTTTTAGAGAAAGTCAGACAGAACATCAATTGATGTTCTGTCTACTATCTTCTTCATTACTTTCATTTACTTCATCATTTTCGTCTGCATCCTCTTCCTCTGCAAATGGTTCTGGTTTTTGCGGACCATATTTCCGGAACAATACAGCACAGATCAGTCCTCCGATTGCCCCTGCCAAATGGCCCTCCCAGGAAACGCTGGAGTCAACCCATTCCGATATGGGGAACATATTCCAAAGAGTACTTCCATATAAAAACACAACCAGCATTGATATTGCCAGGAGAGGGATATACTTCCGGAAAACGCCACTAAAGAAAAGAAAAAATGACAAACCATAAATTAACCCGCTGGCTCCTATATGCCAGGAATCACGACCAATACCCCAGGTTATCAATCCCGTAAATACCCATATCAACGGATATACCAGGTAAGCTAAATCCTTATAAAAATAAAACAGACACCAACCCAGGACAAATAACGATATCGTATTTGAAAACAAATGCTTAAAATTAGAATG
>JAVBUX010000187.1:0-4355 GCA_031554915.1 Bacteroidales bacterium
CGTCTTTCGCTCCCGTTTTTATGACCATTCATAAAATAACGGACACACATATCCTGAATAATGGAGGTAAAATTTCTTGCCTGTTGAAACCGGTTCCTTTTGGAAAATACCTTGCGAATTTAAACTGGGGTGTACACTGGAATTTTGTTTTTAAGAAAACGATCCCATTTTTCTGGATTCCGGCTCATACAATTACGTTTATCCTTCCATCTGATTTTCAGGTACTTTTTGCTGCAATTTTAGGTGTTGTGCTGGGCGTATTGCTTGCAGTAGCGGCAGTAAAAGGACGAAAATAAAGCCTGTTATTTAATGGTGAAGTTGACTGAGACCTGATTTCCTTCATTGTCAACAGCAGTGAGTGAATGTTTTCCGGATTTTGGAGTAAGTGATATTTGATGAAAATCCTCTGTAGATTCAATAAAATTTTCGTCTAAATGCCAATAAACAGTCGATTTTTGATTGTTATGGGCTAGTTCGAATGTGATTTTCCCCATTTTTCCATCTAATTGTTTTGGAATAGTTATTACTGCATTTTGCTGTGGGTAAATGAATTGCATCACGCTGAATTGACCGCTTCCAATACATCCGGGTTTGACCGGAGGAAGGTTGCGATACGATGGGTTCTGTTGTTTGTAGTACCATGCCCAGGCAGGAGGGAGTACTAACCAATTGATCTGTCTGATGCCATCGCCTCCCGCACAATATTCATAAACCCGGTAACGCTCGTCTTCGGTAACATTAATTGGAATATGATAAGGACAGGATGTCGTTTTTAAACCCTCAGGACATACCAGCACTGTATCCACATGATCGCAATATTTGCCGGACAGATGTCCGCTTTCTTTACAAACGGCAGCTTCAACCAGTTTGTTATAGGGTGTTTCAAACCATTTCGACCGTGGAAGAATATTGAACAGATCGAACATGACAGGGCCAGCTGTTCTTGCTCCGGTGAGCCCGGCTTTCCCTTCTCCGTTGGCGTTTCCGACCCAAACTCCAACAACGTAACGTGGTGTCACTCCAACAGCCCATGCATCACGGAAACCGTAACTGGTACCGGTTTTCCAGGAAATGGTTTGCATGGATGTAATGTATTTCCAATCGATTTCTTCAGGACGGTTTACTTCTTTTATAACATCGAAAGTCTGCCAGACAGCCCCTGGGTGATAAAAACCGGATTTGGACTCCTCAAAGGAAATAGGCGGTTTCTCTTTTTTAGGTTGATTATATAGGATATCCGGTTTGCCGAGAAAGTATTTTTTCTCTTTTTCTGAATATGCACACAATGTTTTTGCCATATCGTTATATGCAGACACTACATCCCAGAGGGTTGCTTCTGCTCCACCGAGGATTAATGATAGTCCGTAGTGGGAAGCTGGTTTGTCTAAAGTTGACACTCCTGCTTTCTTCAGGAAAGAATGGAATTTTGGGACGCTATACTCCCGGAGTTCATAAACCGAAGGTACGTTAAGGGAGCGGGCAAGGGCATCAGATGCATGGACAGCTCCATCGAATTCCCGATTGAAATTTTGAGGCTGAAAACCATTCACGTTGAGTGGAATATCAGGCAAAAGGGTGTTTCTCAATAATTCACCCTCTTGTAACATGGCACAGTAAAGAAAAGGTTTCAGGATACTGCCGGTACTACGAGGGGCTCTGATGACGTCCACCTGGTTGGCTGATGAAGATTTTTCAAAACGGGTATTTCCACAATAAGCCAGTACCTGATTTTTTTCAACATCTATAATGATTGCAGCTATATTTCGGATGTCACTTCGCGAAAATTCGTCATTCCAACGGTTAAGAACTTCTTCGGTACGTAGTTGTAAGCCTTTTTCAATTGTAGAAGTGCAATTTTCACCTTTGTTATTTTGATAAAAATAGCTTACGAGGTGTGGGGCTATCTGAGGTAGGGGCAGTGGTTCGGAAGGTAAGGGCTCTGTCAACGCTAAATCGTATGTATCCCCATCAATAATTCCCTTTTCTTTAAGCTTTTTCAGAAGGTTATTTCGTTTTTGTACCAGCATGGACCGGTTTTTCGATAAATGTATTTGTGAGGGAGTATTGGGTAATACAGCTAAAGTTGCGGCTTCAGCCCAGGAGAGAGTACCTGATTTGTGTCCAAAATACCTCCAGGACGCGGCTTCCAATCCAACGACATTTCCTCCGAATGGAGCATGAGAAGCGTATAAAGCCAGGATTTTTTCTTTGGAATAGCGGAATTCCAGTCGCGTAGCCCAAATCATTTCAATGACCTTTTCTAAGAGGGTGCGGGAATTTTTTCTCGACAACCGGATCGTTTGCATTGTAATGGTACTTCCTCCGCTTACGGTGCGCTTAGCCTTGATGTTTTGTTTTATTGCACGGCCGATAGCTAAAGGATTGACTCCCCAATGATAATGAAAATATTGATCTTCAAATTCAATCAGGCAGGTCTCGAATTTCTCCGGAATGGTATCTGACGGAGGAAAACGCCATTGATTATCTTCTGCTATACGGGCTCCTAATAACTCGTTATTGCGGTCGGAGACCACGGTGGAATAAGGTACGTCGAATAATTTACGTGGCAAACAAAAAATATATAATAGCAATAAAATCCCTGTAATCAAGAGAATGATATTACGCTTTTTCTTAGACCATTTCTTCATTTTGTGTTATGGTTTCGAGATACTTATTTAAATTCGAATAAACATCTTAAGTACAAAGATAGTCAATCTGATTAAAAACTTTACTACTATTGGATTGTTTTATGTGTATATTTTATAAAATGTGTTTATGATCCGCAAAAAGAAGGTTTGGAAAATAATTATCATCGTTTTTGGAGTCTTGGTTTTGTCTCTGGCAGGAGTTGCCTGGTATCTCTCATCACGTTGGGAGAAAATTGTAATTAATCAGTTGGAAAACTATGCCCAGAAGATGACAAAAGGATTGTATCATGCAGAAATAGACAAATTGAGTGTACATCTGCTCAATGGCTCTTTACATGTGACAGGGCTATCTCTTTATCCTGATAGTGCAAAGTTAGAATATTTGCGGAAAGTGGATAGTATTCCTGCAACTTATGGGAAAATACATATCACAGATCTTCGTCTAAATGGTGTTAATTTTCATAAAAAAAGTACAAGAGAAGGAAGAACGCTTATGTTTAGTAATATTTCTATCAGTTCTCCGGATATCATGATTATCCATGATTCACGAGGAGTTGAAGTTTCGGAGGATACTATGCATATTGAAAAGGATAAGACCGGATATACCAGTCCGTTGTACAAAATTATTTCGCCTGTATTTGATAAGATCGGTGTGGAACAGATATCTATAGTGCATGGCAAAGTGGCGTTTAATATGCAATCGACATCAGATACGTCTGTTTATCTTCTTGAAAATGTGAGCTTTCATGTTGAGAGCTTCCTTGTCGATTCTACTACATACAATCAAGATAAAATGTTTTATTGCGATGACTTGCATTTTTCGATAGGGAATACTCACCATCTCTTACCCGGAAAATCTTATGGAGTCGATGTAGGGAAAGTATCGATAGAGTTGAAAGACTCTCTTTTTTCTGTTGAAAATTTCAAATTGGAACCTCGTTATGCAAAGGCCGAATTTGCATATAAAAATCCGAAACATTCCGATTGGATGGAATTAACAGTAGGTGGACTTTTTTGTAAAGGATTGGATTTTAGGAAATTATTATTTGATAAATCTATCAATATGGACAGTTTGCTTGTTCGTAATGTAAATTTTGGAAATTTTAAAAATCAGAAAATAATAGTTGAACATCACAAAATGCCATTATTATACGAATCATTTCAGCGAATTAAACTTCCGATACATATTTCGAATGTAAAAGTTGATAATCTCAGTGTGATCTATGAAGAATTACCCAAAAAAGGCGAAAAACCGGGATTGATTAGTTTTACGGATATCCATGGGGAATTTTCCGGATTGACAAATGTTCCGGATTCTCTGACTCACGCCAATAAATTGCTTGCCCGGGCTAAGCTGATGAATGAAGGTCAAATCAATGCAACAATTTTACTTCCGGTGGACTCGATGAACGATCGTTTTGAAATTGTGGGAACATTAGGGCCTATGAAAATGGCGACATTGAATAGGATAATAGAACCTTTGGCTCCTGCCCGCATTCAGAATGGATATATTCGTGGTATGGATTATCATATTATTGGTGGACGATATAAGGCAATGATTGATATGCAATTGCTGTATAATGACCTGACTGCTGAAATATTGAAAGAAAATGATAAACATGAGCGTTCTTCAGATCATATTGTTTCTTTTTTAGCCAATGGATTAATTAAGCGGGATAATCCTGATGATGGAAATAAAATTCCACG
>JAVBUX010000030.1:0-11020 GCA_031554915.1 Bacteroidales bacterium
CTAGCAATGCGACGTGGTCAAAACTGATGTTGGTAACGATACTTAAGTCGGGATGGATAATATTGGTGCAGTCTAATCTTCCGCCAAGTCCGACTTCAATAACCGCGATATCCACTTTCTTTTCTGCAAAATACTTGAAAGCCAGGCCTGTGGTTAGTTCAAAAAAAGAGGGCTGTATTTCTTCAAAAAAATCTTTATATTTAGCGACAAAATCAATGATAAAATTTTCATCGATAGGCTCTCCATTTATTTTAACTCTTTCTTTAAAGTCTATTAAATGTGGGGAGGTGTATAAACCTACTTTATATCCCGATTGTTGTAATATCGAAGCGATAAGATGAGAAGTTGAACCCTTGCCATTGGTTCCTGCTACGTGAATGGTGCGATAGAATTTGTGCGGATGATGTAGTTTGGAATCGATGGCATAACTGTTTTCCAATCCTTCCTTGTAGGCTTTAGTTCCCACTTGTTGAAACATTGGAGCTGCATCATATAAATATTGGATTGTTTCTTCGTAATTCATCCGGATTTATTTAATATGTGGACAAAAGTACAAATTATCCTTGAAACATGTAGTTAGTTATGTAATATTCGGTAGATACTTCAAAAATTGTACCCGATCTTAATGTAAATAATGCGATTTTGATTTCCGTCCAGATATTTAATGTCAAAAGCGTTTGTTTGGGAAAAAGCTAATTCCCCGAAGAGAGAAAAATCTTTTAATGCTCTTGTATACCTGAATCCGGCATCTATTTTCAGATGTGAGGCCGTAAGATATTCATATTCGCGGTAAAGATAATAATCGTTGCTGTAGGGCTTGTATGTATCACTCGATGGTGTCGCATAAACGCCATCATCTTTTATAGTTCCCTGCCCAAAGCCATACGATGTACCAACAAAAATGCCATACATGTTTTTTGCCGCGAATATATTTTTATTGACCAGCAACCGGATATCAGTCGTTTGGATAGATTGTTTTCTGTAAAAAGGATAAATAGATGCGGTTTGAGAGCGACTATAAAAATCGACAGCTAACTTTGTAATCCATTCTGGTTGGAAGTTTTTTACGCCCCAATTGCCTGTATATTCAATATTGGAGGAGAAAACCTGTTGATCGAGCATTTTTGATTTACCATAATAAACGACTGTTGTATTTCCTCCTGTAGATGTTTCAATTTTATAGATATTTTGGTTATTCTCTAACTTCTCATTATTTGCTTTTAGTTGGATAATGTGTGATGACTGAGGTTTGATCAAAGAAATATTTCCTTCGTATCCTAAAATGTCGGAAGAATGACCGGTATAAGTAATAGAAGCACTTGCACGTTTTCCGTAATAGCCGCTTCGGGATTGAAAAGTAAATGAATTAAAAAATCGTATTTGAGAGGATAACTGCAAGTCTATTTGGAAAGAAACTCCATTGTATTCGTTAAACAAAGGATTGTTATTACCCGTACTTGTGTATCCTGTTTCTCCGGATAACTCGGTACTTCCGTAAAAAGCGCCGTAATTAACCATCGACACATATTGTTTGTCTGTATTTCCATACATTTTGAATTGGATTCCTTCGATACTACGTCGATAAAAATAATTGGCTCCTAATTCTATTGCCGGATTTAATTGGTAACTGATACCGAGAGTAGTAAACATGTCCATCAAGTTATTCTTATGCCGCAAATCCTTAAATTTAGCATAATTTTCAGCCAAATAATCTATTTTTCCTCCGAGTTTCAGCCCCTTGTAGATCTCAGCTCCAATAGCTCCTGTTAAATGGTATTTTTCAAGCTGTTTTGTACCTCGGTTATCGTCGTTTATTTCGACGATGTCAAAAGGGTTATTGTACGGATGGATGAATGTGGAACCACTCATATTTTTTCCTTCAAAATTGGTATAGTTGACTTTTCCGTATAAGACGATCCTTGGATTCAATCTGTAATAAGACTCGGCTCCCAGTCCATACTCATAGCTATTATCCGATTGGAAATAATTTCGATATTCTCCGTCATTTTTTTTTAGATACAATTCAGCTGCCGAAATATTGTTTACAGGAAGTTTATATAATCCGGATGCGTTGCCGGATGTCAGCCATGGATTTGATTCTTTTACATAATCAAAATCAGGGATACGTGTGTCTGTACCCTGAGCTGCCATACCGGCGGAAAAAAATATTCCGCCGGGCAGCATAATTGTTAATAATATAAGAATTCTCAGGTGAATCATTCCGTATAAGTTCAATTGCAATTTAATTTCTTAAAGAAGCGGTTTTCCGTTGATGAAAATCGTTAGATGAGTTATTGGTATCCTTGTAGATGATTCTTGCTCCGTTTTTGATGGAGGCTTCCGCATCTATTCCACTTGGATCTGTTGATTCTATACCTAGACTGTAGTTATAAACAAGTTTTGCCTTGTTGCCTTCGATTGCTTCAGTAGCTTCTTTATTGACATTACGGTATGAGCTATATCCCTGTTTGTTGGTAAGTTCTGTATATCCGGCATCGATTGTACTGGTTAGGCGTTTCGTGTTGTTTGTAGCTCCTTTGCTATAGACTTCTATTCCATCAATAACCCAATCGATGGGTACTTTTTTACGTACTTGAGAGGCGCTTCCTCCATAAAGGTCTATATTTCCGGCATCAGCAATAAAGTTATTCAGAGTAGTTCCTTTCACGGAAAATATATAAAATGCAGGAGAAGTATTACTCAAAGGCCAGGCGTTTCCGGTTCCATAGTGATGCGCTTTCAGATAATGTGAAGTCGGAATTGTTGCTACAGGTGCAGGATAATAGGTCGTGTTTGGATAGGATGCAATATCATAAAGACAATAATATTCAGATTTGTTGAAGTTAATAGAATTGGAATAAGTTGCGGTATTATCGAGTGCATTGGTTAGCGCGATGGTAATTTGTTTTCCTGGATCTAAACTAGCATGATCAGTAAAATACCACACTCCAGTTCCCGCAGGAATCCATCCTTCTGATGCATAAGATAAAGAGCCGTTTACATAATCTTTATTTGTTCCGTTGGATGTGTAAGGCAATACCATTCCCAGGCATACATCACTCAGGTCAAGAACGCCATTTGAATTATTGTAGAGAATAACATATTGGTCGCGGGCAAATGATCCGGAACCGTCATTGGTTTGGCAACCTCCGATGTATAATTCTTTAATAACGATCTGTCCGGAAATGGAAGCTGTCAGCTCAAGTTCTATTGGCGATGCTCCTGTCCATGCGGATGTAATCGAAATATTACTTTTAACGGCATTCAGTGTTATTGCAGTTGGACCGGTTACACGTTCTTCTGTCACCGAAGCTTCATAAATACCCTCAGTAAGAGTGAAATTTGCCACTCCGTTAGCATCTGTTTGGGCTTCGCTCACAACAGAAGTACTACTCACCAATTTGACGGTTACTCCTTCTTTAGGTGAAAATTCACCTTCTGCTGGATAGACTAAACGAACAGGTACATTATAAGTCTTATAATCATTGTCATCGTCTTTACAAGAATTAAAACACAATAACAATGTGCATAAGAATACATAAAATAGATTTTTCATACGAACTTATTTAATTTAAATTTTTAATTGAATACTATAGTTATATTTTAATTTTCAAAGATAATCCGTAATAAAAAGATGGAATCAGGCTACTGTCGAACAAACTTGATTCGGTACCGCTTTGGCTATATTTAACCAATCCCATGTTGTTCAAAAAATTCTTTGCATCGAATGTAATTGAAACATATTTTCCTATTTCTTTTGTGATACCAATATTGGCGGAAAAATAAGCGGATATTTTGCTTGGATTGAAATAGTAATTAGTATTGGATTTCAAAACCAGTTTAGCCAGTTCATTGTATAAAGCTTTGTCATTGTCTTTTGCCCATGCGAATTTTTCTGCAAATGGAATTTGAGTGTTCATATCCTCATAACTGGTATAGTATAACGGATATACGCCAATGTATTGATTTCCGGCATAGATATCCGATTGAGTCCTTGAAGGTGCATACAAATCTTTGCTATCCAGAACAAAACCTCTTGTCTGACCATTATATTCGCTCAAATTTTGAGAATAGTTGTACAAACTACTTTCCAGGCGAAGTGAAATAATTAGTTTCACTGCGGGAATATGGGTAACAACCGTAAAGTTTGAATTGAGTTGTTTTGTTAGTAAACCATTTGCAACAGCAGAGGTTCCGGCGTAATACCCTACGTATTTGTATGGGTTGCCATCTGCCATATTCTGAGCCGCTGCAGGCATATAGGCAACTGTATTTTCTTGGACACCTTTGTAGTAATAATACTTACCATCCAACCGGAAAGAGGTCTTCAAAGATGGAATTTTGCCAAAATCGACAATCCATTCCAATCCACGTCTGGTTACCGGAAATTCATTAACTGTTGTCGATCTGGAATAAAATGTCTTCCGTTCCAAATAAGCTAACTGCTGACTGTTTTGTACTCCGGTTTTATCAGATACTGTCACAATCCCGGTTTGCCGGTCAATAGTATATATCCGGTTTGATAGGGGAATTGGACTGCCTTCCAAAGCGCTTTGGTCTGTTAATTTATACGATGTCGGAATGTAAGAAGGTGTTGATTGATAACTATTTTTCATCACATTGTTGAAGAAAGACAATGAAACATTCACTCCGCCGAGTTTTCCTTCAACTCCCAATTCTCCCATATTATTATATTCCCATTTCAGCGAAGAGTTGTAGAACGGAGTTACAGGCATAATATGGTAAGCGTAAAAAATGGTACCATCGTCTAATGCTCCCGGAGCAAAAGACAGCCTGTCTCTGTAGGTGGGAGCCGGATTCAGAATGGAAAGGGAGGGAAGTTTCACCGTTTTTCCCCATCCGGCGCGGATACTCAAATCTTTCAGGAAACCGGAAGATTTATTTAATAAATTGTATTTTGCATTGAACCGAGGAGATAGAGAACTGACAGAGCCGTATTCAGAAGCATCCACAATCGTAATGTCGGAACGGATTCCCGCTATTAATATCAGTTCCGAATAACCGATAGGAATAGTCATCTTTTCTTCTGCATAAAGAGCAATATTATTCATTGCCGGAAGTTTGTCGTAACGATATTCCCTCCAGGTGGGAGCATATCTCATATCATCATAATAGGTTCCCTGTCCGTAATTAAAAGCCTGACTATAGTTTGCTCCTACCAATAATTTATTGTGTATCGTCCCGACCATATGAGACCAATCTGCTTTCAATTTGAGTGAATAGTCGATTGGTTTACTGTCATTATATTCCAATTGATACCAGTAACCGGGAGGAATCAGGACTATCGGAGCGGTTGGGTTTTCGTCATAATTGGCGGCTACAAAATAACCTTCTTCCTGTCCATGAATGGCAACTGTTGATGAGGAATTTGATTTGTTGGTTTTTGCTTCCGAAAGCAGATCAGAATACTCCAGAGTTCCGGTCGCTTCTATATTGGTAATCCAGGATTTGTTAAGTAACCATTTGGCTGAGATGTTAGCCCGTAAACTATGGTCTTGTGATTTCTTATAGGTGTCCGTAAAAAAATCTGGATCGGATTTGGAATCATATCCGCCGATGTTACCCGAAAGACCGGCAGAAATAGTTATCGGTTGTCGGTTAGCCTTGTTATATATATTGGAATATTGCAATGTCATTGTATTTCTTATATAAGAAGTATAAGGAGACGCAATATCTGAAACAGATTTGGCATATTCGTAGGAGGCATTCAGGGTACCATGCTTTTTCCCGAGGTAAAATCCTTTGGAGCCTGCTATTAATTTGAAATTTGGTTTGCTGACCATGTCAATAATAAAGGGAGATTTTCCTTTTCTGGTATTGATTTTTGCTACTCCATTACTCAAATCTCCGTATTCGACTGATGGTACACCTATGATAAATTCAATGCTTTCCACATTGCTGGTACCGATGCCCCGGGTATCAGCGCCTTTAAGATCTCCGAAAACAGAATTGGTCGATAATCTGACTCCATCCACTTCAATAACTGTTCCGAAATCTGCGTTACCCATCTCTGTTCCGCCATTACTGCGAATGGTAAGTGGTTTAAAAGAGGTAAGATTATTGTATGTGGATGTTTTTCCCCCGGGCAACAACGCCGAACTGTTTCCTATATCCAATAGTTGCATATGGTCCAGAGCAGTACGATCCAAAGTATAAGTAGTTGTAGCATTTTTTGTTCTCAGATCGGCAGTGACTACGACTTCATCTAAACCCAGGCTGACTTCCTGAAGATCAATTTTTATAGATGAAAGATTTCCCTGAACTTCAATTTCCTTGCTATATTGAGCATATCCGATGCAACTAACAGAAAGGGTGGATTTTCCAACAGATACTTTTTCTATATGAAATTCTCCTTTTTCGTTGCTGATAGCCCATAAATCATTGTTGGAAAGGGTTATTGTTGCATATTCAACCGGAATTTTAGTTTTAGCATCTGTTATTCTACCCGAAAGTGAATAATGCTGTCCAACTGCCGAAGCAATATTGCAGATAATACATATAAACGAAAGTAGTAAGGTCAGTTTATACTTAGTCATTATATGTAATAAATTATATCTCATGAAAATAATATATATGCAACAGGAATGGCTAATCCTCCCAAAAGATACCATTTCCCTCGTCCTCCGATTCCTTTCTTGCCTTTTACCATAAATAATCCGGATATAGCAAAGAAGAGTAGGGACGCTGCAAAAAAGTCTGCCATAAAATGCCAGCCGGACACTTTATTATAATGAAGCCGGTTAATCCAATAGACAAATTTTCGTTGAGTATATTTCTCGTAATCTACCAGACCACTTTTTACATTATATACACCTACACCACCATCAAGTAATAATCTGATATGATCCTGGTCGATGGGCAATGTTTTCTTTACAAACGGTAAATTATTTTGGTCTTTCCAACGGACGGTCAACTCGTTTTTATCTAGCTGAGGCTCCAGTTGAACGGACTTTATTTCGGTCTTGTACGCCGGATCTTTCCCATTCATGTGATTGAGAAGAATACCGGAGATTCCATATACAATTGAAATTCCAACCATCAAAAAGCCTAAGTCCCGATGTATTGTCCGTGTGATACGAAGTGCTGTATTTTTATTCCACCACTTCATATTCTTGTCCATCCATGTAGAAAATAGAATAGTATTCTTTCTTATTGTCTTTCATCCATTGGCGCATTTCGTTAATATTCTGCAACTCTGCCTGACAGGACTCTGCAGATCCGTCTTCTGCTTTTTTTACATTGACATCTTTTTCCATTTGGTCGATGTATTCCAACGAAAGCCTGCGCTCTTTGATCGGACCAGTCACTCTTATTTTAGATCCGACTAATTCACGGTTAAAACCACCTATCTCACCTTTTGCTTCAATGCGCATTGATGCATTTTCACTCTCTCCGACAATGAAACAACGTTTTCCTGAATGTTTGCAAGTGTGGGTAACATGTCCTGAAACTTTAACTGTTTTGTCAACATATTGATCTGCTACTTTCAACAGGTCATCCAATTCGAATGTTGGTACATCGACAGAAGCAGTCAATGTCCCTGAGTTATCGCTCTTATTTTCAGTAGATTGCTTATTGTTGCATGAGCATAATAAAATAGCAAAAAGAGATATAAAAATTAGATTTTTCATTTGATGTTATATTTATTGTTAATTATTTTGAGATAGAGATTTTCTTTTTTTTCAATGGAGTTGACGGTATGATTAGCAATGCAACGGCACCGGCAATACCTGTTAGTAGTACAAATACACTGTTGAATATCGTATTTTTACGGAAAGGTTTCCAGATAAAGAAAAGAAGCAATAGAATCAAAGCATGTACTGCGAAAGCATGAAAGCCGGTAAAATGAACTTTCGGACTAATGTAATCGCTTTCTGAACTCTTGAATGTCAGATATGCCGGAAACATCCACTTTGCATAGTCGTTCCATCTGTTTTTTGGAACAGGAATAAAGTATTCATCTACTTTCTGTAAAGTTTCGGTTCTTAAAGAATACGATTTTTTCCCGCTTTCATTTTCTACTGATACAATCCAATAAAGAAGGTTACCCATAATCATTAATTCATCTTTTTTCAGATCCAGAGGTGCAATGTCCAGCTTGAGTGGGATATATTTTCCGCCCTTTTCTTCGATAATATAGACCTGCCCCTTTTTGTCGAAAACAAAGCCATAGAAACGTTTATCGGCAACTTCCAGAATAGAAAAATGAGCGATATCCATTTGTTCGCCGACTTTAGTATCTTTCACGTAAGGCTTTCCATTTACCATCTTGATATGAAACAGTTTACCATTGGCATCCAAAGAAAAATAACCTTCATCGTATGGTTTGCGGATATTCAGATTGCCGGAAGTCCATTGTGCAGGAAATGAATAATTGTGTTTTTCCAAAGCAGCCTGAAAAAGTTTACTTTTCTCCTCATTAATCTTATTTGTTTGAATATCAATAAATTCAATTTTATTTTTCAACCTGAAAAGATCTCCTGGCGATTCTAGATTTACTCGTTTACCAAGTGACTCATACATAATATAAAGTCCAATTTCCGGAGTTTGCATGTCTCTTGGACCGTAACGAAATACAACCTGTTTGGTCCGTAAAATACGCGGATCAATTGCGATACCATCAATTGAATCAGGCATCAACCCATTTGAATGTAATTGTCGAAAACTCAGTAATGGTGTGATTGAATCGAATTGCTCTCTTGTATATACTCTTCCCGAAGCATCATGCAGATTATCTTTTCTTCCATCAAATTCTGTAAAACAAAATTCTTTCAACAAAGAACTATAATAAACAAAAGGATACCGATCCTGCTTATAAGTAGCTTTCTTTACCAACGAAGGTATTCCCCAAAATCCAATTATGGTAACCAAAACCAATATCACCACATATATAATATTTTTGTATCTCATTTTAATTTTTTTCTTAAAGTCTTTAATGTCCTTATACACATATTGTTACTAACTTACTGAGCACCCTCTTTAAACCTCGCCGTTGAATAATATCCAAACGAAAAGATCACTACTATAACTGCCACCAAATCAGGTAGAAAAGTAATCAGTCCTCCTGATTTCGTAGAAATAAAGAAAAACGACAATAAGCATAATCCGGGAATTGCATTGAGAACTCGATACTTCCAAACAGGTTCTAAGCTTACCCACGATGCGATCAGATATCCTGCTAGCCCAGCCAGAAACCAGGGTAATGCGGAAAATAGATTTGCCCAAACAATTTCTATCGGAAATAACATACCCAATCCAATCAGAAGAGTTATAAAAGAAGCTAACAACAATAAGAACATGACTACGAAACCATATCCTAACATTGCTGAAATAATAGAGGATTCAGACATTGGAAGATGTAATGTGAGTTTCAAACGTTTACTTTGCATCTCCGGTGTAAACTGATTGATGCCCAACAGAATGCCTGCTAATGCCGGTAAATATTTCATCAAAGGCAGCAGTTGAATGTCTTTCTGAACGATAGATTCAACAAAACCAACCGCTCCTGCAGTACGAAGTTGTTGAAGGATATCGATGAATATGTAAGTGATTAATCCTGCAAAAATAATGATCAACAGACCAATAAGTTTTTGTGTCTTAATCCATTCTTTATAAAATAATGACTGATACATAGTTTTTTAAGATTAGTATTTTCCTGTAAGTCCGATAAATGAGTCTTCTAACGACAATTTTTCTTCACTCAATCCCTGAGGATTTATTCCCATAGCTTCTAAAGCCGATTGTATATACTCAATAGATTCGAATGAATAGGTCTCCCAGTTGTTCCCGATTCGTTCGGTATTCCAAAGGTGTTTATCTCCTGTTATCTCTTTATTGTAATCACTTTTGAAGCGGAATCTGTGAAAATGATTCATAATATGATCCGTTGGTTCGTGCAGTAGTATCCGGCCATAATCCAAGATAATACAATCATCGATCAGCAGTTCCATATCCTGAATAATATGTGAAGTCAGGAATATCGTTTTATTTTCGGCCGATGCATATTCCTTTAGATACTCAACAAAAAGTCGGCGGTATCCGGGATCAAGCCCCATTGAAAAATCGTCCAAGATCAATAACTCCGGATCTTGAGCAAATAAAAGTCCCAAAGCAACCTGAGAACGTTGTCCACATGACATTGTATTTATTTTTTGAGTAGGGGAGACTTTCAATTTTTTCAATAGCTCATAATAAGCGTCCTTTTTCCATCTCGGAAAAAACCGGCTGTAATACTTTTCTATTTGTTCTACATTGAAATAAGAATGTTGGATATGCCCTTCCAACAGAAGTCCGATGCGACTTTTAGTCAGAGGAGATAGTTTCTCCATTTCTTCTCCAAACATTTTGCAAACTCCCGATCTGGGTTTCAGATATCCATTAAGGATATTGATGATCGTGGTCTTTCCTGTTCCGTTTTTACCCAGTAAACCAAGAATCTTACCTTTCTTGACTTCAAAATTCAGGTTTTCATAAATGAGACGTTTACCATAATAATGAGTAATGTTCTCGCAGCTAATTATTGTTTCCATACTTCTGTTCCCTGTTTTAGGGACAATGTTCATTGAAATTTGAGCTTGCAAATTTATTCCCTATCCATTTTTTAGGCAATCCCATAAAAAAGGGATTTTTAGAAAGAAACTACCCCATGTTATTGGCACTCTCTTCTCAATATTGAGTTTTCTCCTTTTCTTTTTCCATGTTTCTTATTAATGTATTTCCTGTTTTTTTAGTAGAAATAGGCTTTTATGATTTCAAAAATCGAGATAGTATCCATTCTTGTTATTCTGGGATTAAATTTCTTTAAAAAATATTTTTTTGATTCAGAGGTATTTAAGGGATTTGTCATAAAATTTTATTAAATAAATTTGGAGAATTAAAAAAAGGGCGTACCTTTGCATCCGCTTTCACGATTTTCCAGAGGGGAAGTTAAGTAGAGAGCTTCGGTTCAAGTGTACCGTTATCATAATTTCAAGATGATTGATAAAAACATTACGATAGA
>JAVBUX010000045.1:0-11601 GCA_031554915.1 Bacteroidales bacterium
CCGGGGAGACCGGCAATTAAAAAGAAAAACCTGTCTGAATTCAATGAATCCAAACAGGCTATATAGTTGTAAATTAAAAAATTATGATTATCTTGACGCGCACGAGAGGCTACATGAGTCTCTCTCTCTCTCTCTCTCTCTAATATAAACATCGATTCACCCAAATTTAAAGTGTTAAATTTGGATAAAACAGATATAAAAATCTTGTTTAAAGAGATTGTCATCGAGAATATTCCTAAATATAGTTATTGTGTTTGTGCTTCGCAGTTATGCGCTACAAATGTATGTAATTATTTTTGAACTATGAAAAAATCGTGCCAAAAAATTTTTATTTTAATAAACTTGATTACCTTTACTAAAATATTTATAATACATGAAAAACATAGCTATTCCCCTCATACTATCAGGCGTACCCTTAATCGTCTATTCCACAAATGACAAACATCAAGAAGGAGAAAAACCAAATATTGTTATCATTATGGCCGACGATTTAGGAAGCTGTGAACTAAGTTGTTATGGTGGAAAAAACTTAAAAACGACCAATATAGACAGAATTGCCAACGAAGGAATCCGGTTGACCAACAATTATGCATCGGCAACAATGAGTGTTCCCATCCGCGCCTCACTCTATACCGGGCTCTACCCTGCCAGACATGGCTCTTACCAAAATCACAAGACATCCTATTCTGACATTAAGAGTGTTACCGAGTATATGCCACAAGCCGGATACAAAGTTGCACGAACAGGAAAACAACATACAACTCCCCGTTCCGTATATAATTTCGAAGAACTACCGGGGTTTATTGAAGACTGCGTGGCTGCTAAAGTTCCTTATTCAACCGATGGCATCGAAAAATTCATAGGCGAAAGCATGCAGCCATTTTGCCTTTTCGTCTGTAGTACCCATCCACACGTTCCCTGGACCTGGGGAAATCCTGCAGAATTTGATGCAAACAAAATTACCCTTCCTCCTAATTGTGTGGATAACCAGGAGACAAGAGAACTCTTTTGTAAATATCTTGCAGAAATCAGAGCATTGGATGATCAGGTAGGATCTGTTCTGAAAGTACTTGAAAAAACAGGCAAACTGGATAATACACTCGTTATCTTTTTGGGAGAACAAGGGCCTCAAATGCCTTTCGGCAAATGGACTTCCTACCATTATGGACAAAATAGCGCACTAGTAGCCCGCTATCCTAAAAAAATAAAATCGAAAACTACCAGTGATGCATTAGTTCAATATGAAGATATTCTTCCAACCCTGATAAATTTTGCAGGCTATCCTGCTATTAATGGTATCGATGGAAAAAGTTTTCTTCAGGTTCTGTACGGCAAAAAGAAAGACCATAGAAACTGGGCTTACGGAATACACAACAATATTCCAGAAGGCTCAGCATATCCTATAAGAAGCATACAGGATAAACGTTACAAGCTAATTCTCAATCTTACTCCGGAAGCTGACTATTTTGAGCGACACATGATGGATGTCAGAAATCGCAAACAGGTTTGGGCTAACTGGTTGGAAAGTGCAAAAACCAACGAAAAAGCAAATTTTCTTGTAAAAAGGTTTATCAAACGTCCGGCTATTGAATTTTACGACCTGAAGAAAGATCCCTGGGAATTAAACAATCTTGCCAATGAAAAGAAATATGCAAGCCGAATCTCCCTTATGAAAAATGAGTTGGAAAAATGGATGACTTCACAGGGAGACCGTGGCGCTCAGATGGATGTGGAATTTCAAAATCCACCGGAAACGAAATAATAAAACAAATTTTCACAACATAAACTTTATTCCGGCAAAATAACTCCTCGGATATACCGGGCCATAAATGTACCCCGAATCTCGATCAGGACCCTTGTCGAAGTCATTTTGATATGAATTGAGAATATTTTTTATCCCAGTATAAATCTCTAGACCTAAATTTCCTTTCAACTTCAAGATATAAGAGATTTTAACATTGGCATCGAAAAAAGAAGAACTTGTTTCCAACCTGTCTTTTTCAATATATCCGGCAGAATGAGGAACAAGCATTTTTCCGGTATAAGTTCCAGAAAGGGATATTGCAAGATCTTTGACTGGAGTAATTAACCCAGTAAAATAACCATACGTATCCGGAGTACGGAGCATATCCTTAGTTGGAGCCACCGTTTCACTCCAAGATTCCGGAAATTCCTTATAATGGCTATCCTGGAAGGTAAATCCTGCTTGCAATTGATAATCTTTATTGAAAGCAATTCTTCCTTCAATATTGACTCCCTTTACGACTGCTCCGGAAGTATTTGTTTTTTCATGGATAATATTTCCAGAATCATCTGTTCCCTTATATACATCTGTAAATATATCTTTCAGGTCCGTATAAAAACCTTCAATCAACAGATTTGTTTGCACTGAGCCGAATGAACGGTATAAATCTATTGACCCGCTATAGCTGCCCGAATGTTCGGGTTTCAGAGTCGGATCCAGTTCTGTCAGGATCACATTTCCTCCAACCGCAGCAATGTGCAAGTCTTCTGAAAAAGTCTGCGGAGCCCGGAATCCTTCAGAATAGCTTAACCTCAATCCGATATCCTGAATCGGGTTATAACGAAAATTAATCCTGGGACTAAAAACAGGATCATCCATCATATTATGTTTATCCAAACGAGCTCCAAGCAGGATACTAAATTGTTCGTTTTTCCATTCATTCTGAAAGAACAGACTTCCCATTCGCATAATCTGATTGGTATGACGATCGTAAGCCAGAACATCATCCTTCAACTGGTCGAAGTTATATTCAACTCCTCCGATAAGATTGGCAGGCATAAACCAAAGTCTGTCAAAGCTATACGAATACTGTACACCACCATCTGCCGTAAGATCAGTGGTCGTTCCATAAGCATTAGGATCCATCCCTGCGCCGTAATAACTTTTCCGGTCAGTATATTGAGTAGAGCCATACACACTCATTTTTTGCTTATAATCAGATGCATAGAGGTCATATTTAAATCCACCTCCATTGATATCATGTTCCGCCTGTTCCGCAACATTCGCTTCATGCGGCGGAAGATCCAAACGATCCCCTCCCCTCCTGAATTCCTCTATATTATGATACTCTAATGTCAATTTAGACATTTTAGTTGGTCTGTAAAATCCTCTGAATCCAAGTGTTGATCCGGAGATCTTAGCCAATTCCGTATAGCCGTCGCCATCCTTATCATAAGGACTCTGATGGTTTATATTTCCGAAAAGATAAACTCCGGCACTATTATCCTCATTGATCAACGAAGCATTCAGGCTGGTTACATTTTTTGCTGCATCCCCTCCAACCATAGTTATATCGTGAGACAACATTCCTGAATTCTTAATTGGCTCTTTAGTAATAATATTAATAATTCCAGCAATAGCACTCGATCCATAAAGGGCTGATCCTCCGCCACGTATGACTTCAACCCGGTCAATCATTCCTGCCGGGATCTGCTCTATACCATAAACACCAGTTAAAGCACTGACAATAGGACGACTATCTATTAGTAATTGAGAATAATGTCCTTCCAATCCATTAATACGAACCTGCTGAAAGCCACAATTCTGGCAATCGTTTTCTACCCGTAGTCCCGGAATATAACACAATCCTTCGGCCAAATTATTGGAATTTGTAAGCTCCAGTGTTTTCGGACTCAACACGCTTACCACCACAGGAGTTTCTTTCCTGGATGTTTCAAAACGATTAGCAGTCACCACCACTTCATCCAGATTCAACGATTCTTCCGGAAGAACAAGAGTTATTTCCTGTATTTTATTTGAATAGATATCGACCTTTTGTTCTATTGTTCTATAACCTACAGCTCTTGCTACAATAACATAATTTCCATCTTTCAAAACTGAAAGAGTAAAATGCCCGTGATCATCAGTTGTAGTTCCGATAGCAGTCCCTTTTATCCCCACAGTCACAAAAGGCAGGTGTTCGCCTTTGTTATTCAGGACATGCCCTTTTATAGTGCCGTTATCGGCAAAACCCAATGTTACTATACACAAGTATAGTACAAACACATATATTGATTTCATTTTATTTATTTGAATTAATATGAATTGTTTTTTACGTTGCAATTCAATACAACGAATCAGTTTCCATTTCCTTAAAATTTATAGGAAAGGATAAGTAATAAAGATTTAACCAAACTTAATCTTAAAATGTTGAGAAAATTCAAATTAAAGGAGGGCCACGCAATAATATGGCACCTACAATGCCTGCAGAAAGAGAAGGTGTTGGAAGATAATCTGAAGACTTATTACAAAAAGGAGGTTCAATCAATTCAAGATCAAAATGATTAATCTCTCCGGATGCATAATAATGCGATAAATACGAAATCAGTTTGAGTTGGTGTAGTGTATGTGCATGACCGGAAGAGGCATTCCCATTTTTGTGAAAAAGGTGGGAGTGTACGATGGTCACCCCATTAATGACATGACTGTGTGTAAAGAAAGTTATACTGAAATAGTACCCTAAAAACAGCACTAACAGTAAAACTTTCAATCCGCTCCAGACAAATTCCCTACAATTTTTCACTTTTACACCTAATCAAATCAAGCTTATAAAATATATAAATTTGTTATATATTATTCCAAAAATGCAGATAATAATTCTTAAATATCTTATTAATCTGCAAATATAAAAATCTTTTTTGAGGATAACCCAATACCCTTGTCTAAATCTTAATTTATTGTACCTTTGATAAATTATGCAATCACATTTTAAACAGCCATGAAAAAACGAATTATCATTACATATCTTTTACTCATCTCTTCTTTTCATATTTTTTCTCAGGAATTTGTACCGATATGGTCAGGAAAAATGCCGAACAGCAAAGGATTATCAGTAAAAGACAGTATTGCTAATGAGAGGGTATATCAGGTTAGAACTCCGGGAGTGTATGTATTTACACCTTCAAACCAGGAAAACAAACATGCTGCCGTTTTGATAATACCAGGAGGAGGATATGCCCGGCTGGCGTATCTGATAAGCGGACATCAACTGGCAAAATGGTTCAATACATTTGGGGTAACAGCATTTGTACTCAATCATCGTTTACCTCAATCTCCGGATGTTGTAATAAGTTATAAAGCTCCACTGCAAGATGCACAGCAAGCCATAAAATTTATACGTAAAAATGCCGGAAGATGGGATATTGACAGCAACAAAGTCGGAGTCATGGGATGTTCGGCAGGAGGGCATTTATCAGCCTGTATATCGACTTTTTCAGATGATTGGACTAATGAGAATAACACCAAGGATACAATCAGCCACATCCCCAATTTTACCATATTGATCTCCCCGGTCATTTCAATGAATGAATTTGTACATGAAGGAAGTCGGGATTATTTATTAGGAGCCAATGCATCCCAAGAATTGAAAGATCAATTTTCATGTGATTTACGGGTAACAGATAAAACGCCCCCCGCATTTATCGTACATGCTTCAGATGACAAATCCGTATCACCTATGAACAGCATTCTTTATTATTCTGCGCTCAGAAAAAATGAAATCAAGATGTCAACACTGCATATATATCCTGAAGGAGGACATAGTATTGCGTTACGGAATAATCCGGGAACAACAAATACATGGACCGAATTATGCGAAAAATGGCTTTTTGAATTATTTTGAAGCCTCAACCAGACTATTCAGATAAATTTCAAGATAGGTATAGCCTTCCGGCGTAATATCATTCGCTTTTTTCCCGGGATGATTTGTTTCAAGCCAATGATCAGGAATCCCATCACGATTCGTATCAACTACAGCTGTGCCATCTTTCAGTTCCGGCCAGGCAGACCAGTTTTTATTTTTTTGATCCGGATTGAGATCTGACTGAGAATCAAGTATTCCCATTCGGGGATAACCAATACTTTTCAAATTTCCACCTTGTCCGTTGTATTTACTCATGCCCTTGAAATGAGCAGTACCATTTGTTGTTTCATCAATAATCCGTTTATCTATTGCATCCCGTACTTTCGAACAACCGGCATACTTCAATACTTTTTCATAAGCAGTGTAAGTATCATCAGTTCTGATTTTCCCAACTTTAAGAGGTTCGGTCAATCTTAATTCATTTTTATTCCTGCCTGCCTCAACGTCCACTCCAAGCCAGTTATCCTTTGTTATATCTTTGTTGTGAGGCATGACATTTCCTGAAATGTAATACTTTCCCCAGACATCTTTTATCCGTTCAAACCCTCCGGTTCCTTTGTTTGTGCTGATCGCAGTTATGCGATTGGCAATTTTACGGTTTGTCGCCGGGCCGGCTTTATAATAGTTATTAACGAGATTCACATGCATGGCCTCTCCTCCATAGCAACCATTGCCATTCCAGTTATAGAAAACATTATTACGTACATCTGTAGTATCTGTTCCCGCATGCTTGGTTCCGGGCCCCAGACGCGGAGTACGGCTATCGTGATGAGCCAACAAATTATGATGGAATGTTGCATTTACTCCACCCCAGATAGCCCCATATCCGTGAGGCCCTTTTGAATGGCCGGATAACCTCAAACTCTCCGAAATGATACACCATTGCATCGTAAAATCCTCATTATCATAAAAAGAGGAGCATTCATCCGTACTCCAACTTATTGAACAATGGTCTATTATCACATTTTTATTTTTTCGTCCGTTAAATGCATCTGCACCATCGGCTTCTTTTTCCGTTAGCTTCAGATCTCCCATCCGAAAACGCATATATCTGACAATAACATTATCTGCTGATACTGTCACATGATGGTCTGCAATACAAATACCATCTCCTGGGGCTGATTGTCCCGCAATAGTAAGATCTCCGGATGTAATATACAAAGGATTGTTCAGTCTGATTGTCCCGTTGATTTTAAATAAAATTGTCCTTTTGCCTTTTTGATTCAAGCACCAACGAAAAGAACCTTCATTGGTAAGTGCACTTCCTTCCTGATTATCTTCCAATGTATTTACACAATAAACAGCGCCACCTCGTCCTCCGGTAGTGTACATACCCCCTCCCTCCGCATCAGGGAAAGCGGGAATCTGAGACAAAACCTTAGCCGAAGACAAGACAAAAAACAACCCTAAACTTAAAACGGAGTATTTCATATTACTTCTCAATCTTGATTGTTTTTACATTCTGCATAAAATTATTACCCCAAATGATCTCACTATTTTTCGTTGAATAAAAGACATCAGCCGGAGTCATTTGAAAGCAATTATTGATAAGTATATTCTTTGTATTATCAAGCAATATAATCGACTGATTAGCAGAAGGTTGTTTTGATCGAATATTTTCAAGGACAATATTCCGGCTATCTGTAAAAGAGAAAGGGCTTCCTTTTTCTGAGGAAAAATCTACATTATAAAATCTGATATTAGAAGCTGTTTTCGCTGTAAAACCCTCAATAGCAGTCATGTTGACATTAGAAAACGAAATTTCATCGATAGGCATTTCCTCAATACCAGTAATATAACCTATTTTTTTGATGTTACTTCCTGTTACATTACTGATATGTATGTTACGGAAAATAGGCGTACGTTCGCTTACCGGCTCCTGTTTGGAATCTTTATCGTAAAACAGGTCAAAAATAAAAGCATTCCGTTGAATATCATTCATCACAATATTATCCACTCGTATTTCTTCGACAACACCACCACGACCGCGGGATGCTTTCAAACGAATACCTGCATCTGTTCCATTAAACACACAATTGGAGATTGCTACTTTTTTCACACCACCCGACATCTCACTTCCAATAACAACACCACCATGCCCGGCAAGCATAACGCAATTGGTTATTGTCAGATTCTCACACGGACGACCATAATTCCGGCCATCTTCATCACGTCCGGACTTAATTGTGATACAATCATCACCTACTGTGATAAAACAATCGGATATCCTCACATTACGGCAAGAAGACGGATTGATTCCATCGGTATTATGACCTTCAGGATCATTATTTATGGTAATACCATGCACAACAATATTATCACATCCTTCGGGATTGATTGTCCAGAAAGGAGAATTTATTATTTTAATCCCTTCAATAAGGATATTCTTACATTCTAAAAACTGGATAAACGGTGGACGAAAAAATTTACGTTTCAATGAATTTTCATAATATGGAGATACTTTTATCTCTTTGTTCGCATCCAACCATTTCTGTTGAAGGGAATTAGTAGATAAAGTGTTCCCATTTTTCCGTATTTCATCGATAATACGCCTCGATTCTGCCCACCATACCTGTCCTTGTCCATCAATCGTACCACGTCCTTTAATCGCTATATTTTCAGCATTTACTGCATAAAACAAAGGAGAAAGGCTATTCATAAAGACGCCTTCCCAACGCACTCTCATAAAAGGAAGATAATCTTCAAAACGGGTAGAGAATTTCAATGTAGCACCTGACTCTATCTCTATCGTGATATTACTTTCAAGGTGCACAGCAGCTGTAAGATACTGTCCTGAAGGAAAATAAATAGTTCCGCCACCCTCTTTAGCAGCCTGCTTTATTGTATTATTAATCAATTCGGTACAAGCTTTTTTTCCGGTAACATCTGCACCAAGCAACTGCATATCATACGTTTTGGACTGTACAAACAAAAAACAACCGGACAATACTGTCAGTATCAATAATCTCTTCATAATAATTTATTGTGTGTTTATTTAATTGTTCATTTAAATATTATATCTCTATTATTTGCAATTTTACAAAAGCTCCACATCCATTTCAATCAAATTTTCATCTTCGGAGTTACTTCCGACAAGAAGAGTAAAATTACCGGTAGATACGTCTACCGATTGGGTATTCTGATTCCACCATTCAAACTGTTTATGTGTCAATTCAAAAACAACTACTTTGGTCTGACCCGAAGGAACAGAAACCCTTTTGAAAGCCCGTAATGTTTTAGTTGGTCCGTCTTTATCATCTTTTTTCTTCAAATAAACCTGAACTACTTCATCGCCATCAAATTTTCCAGTATTCGTTACAGGGACCGTCATAACAATTGTTTCTCCGGATTTTACAGAAGTCTTATTAATTTGTGGCAGTCGATATTTAAACGTAGTGTAACTCAATCCGTATCCGAATGGGAAAAGTGGCGTTTCTGTCATATAACGATAGGTACGCCCTGTCATATCATAGTTTTCAAAATCAGGCAATTGAGCGATATTTTTATAAAATGTGACAGGTAAACGACCTGCCGGATTATAGTTGCCGAATAAAACATCCGCTACAGCTTTTCCTCCCGATTGCCCCGGATACCAGGCTTGTAAGATGGCATTGCAGGTTTCTAACTCAGGCTCAAGACCTATTGGAGAGCCGGAACAGTTGACAAAAATTACCTTTTTACCGGCTTGATGTAATGCCTTAATAAATGCCCGTTGAATTTCCGGCAATTCGATGTCAATCCTGTCACCACGTTTAAATCCCGGCAGATCAACACCCATTTCTTCACCTTCCAGAGATGGGGATATCCCTCCCGTAAACACGACAACATCAGCATCCTGCACTTTCGCTATCGATTGTTCAATATTAATTTCTTCTTTATATCCAAAATCAAAATTCAGCTGGGCATCTCCCCTGTTATATTGAAAATCAATCTGCAAATCATACGACTTCCCGACCTTGACATTCATGGCATGAGTCATTCTCCGGCTACCGTGATTGGCCTTTGCCCCTTTAACTTCTTGTTTATCTATCAACAACTTAACTTCTCCATTTACATAAAAATCAAACACAACCATACCCGATTTTTCAGGAGTAAAAACAGTTGTGTAAGTTGCTGTAAAATCAGTCAGATTAACTCCGGGAGCAAATACAGTTGCTCCCATTGTACAGAAATTGAACGAGGTAGGAACCTGAACTTTCGTTACAGGTAGTCCGTTACGTTCCATATTATTCCAATAACTGGCGGTGAACCCCGGTTTATTTTCTGAAATGCACTGATCAAATGCACTTTTTATCAAAGTATTTTCAACCAGGCCACAACCTTGTTCATAAATTAACTTACCATTCGAACCCAAAGCCGATCTGATCCCCTCCAGAACAGTTATCGTACGCACAGGAGTACCATTGTAATTGCCCCATTGCATGACGGAATCGTTTGCATTTGGCCCCATCACAGCAACAGTCAATCCTTTATTCTTCAACGGAAGAATATTATTTTTATTCAGTAGCAATGTCATGGATTTCCGTGCCACATCCAGTGCAATGCTATCATGGGAGGCAGATGCGACAACCGAGTATGGAATCTTTGTCCACGAAACTTCTTCGTTTTTATCCATTTCCCCTAACCGAAAACGAGCCATCAACAACCGTTTTACAGAAATATCTATATCTTTTTCTTTGATATATCCTTTTTCAACCCCTTCTACCAAAGCCTTATAACTTGACCCACAATCTAAATCAGTGCCATTTATTACTGCTAATGCAGAAGCTGTCGCTGCATCGGAATGAGTTTGATGCGCATTTGTTGCATAAAAATCGCGGATAGCGCCACAATCGGCTACCACAATCCCGTCAAATCCCCATTTGTTACGCAAAATTTGAGTCAGCAAACGATTACTTCCACAACAAGGCTCATCTTCAAACCGGTTATAAGCGCACATTACTTCCCTCACATTCGCATCTTTAACCAATGCTTCAAAAGCCGGCAGATATGTCTCATATAAATCGCGGGGCTTTATATTTTTTGCATTGAAAGAGTGTCTGTTCCATTCCGGACCGGAGTGAACGGCAAAATGCTTAGCACAAGCATGTAGTTTATCATATTTTCCACCGGATGGCCCTTGGAGTCCCTTCACGGCTGCCACCCCCATCAAACTGGTCAGGTACGGATCTTCACCATAGGTTTCAATTCCTCTTCCCCAGCGAGGATCACGAAAAATATTTATAGTCGGAGTCCACATGGTTAGTCCCTGATACCGTCCGTATTCCCCTTGTGAAGAAGAATAAGAATGTTTGGCCCGAGCCTCATCCGATATCGCATTAAAAGCTTTCTGGATAGTGTTATTATCAAAGGTCGCCGCCATACCTATTGATTGTGGGAAAACAGTAGCCAAACCAGCACGGGCAACCCCATGCAAGGCTTCATTCCACCAGTTGTATGCTTTGATCCCAAGTCTTTCAACAGGTTGTGAAGCATCCTGCATCAATATAATTTTCTCTTTTAATGTAAGACGACTCATCAAATCATCCACACGTTGTTCAAAGCTCAAAGATGTATCTTTATACGCTTCCTGAGCATTAGCAGGTAAACCTCCCAAAAACAACAAAAACATCAGGACTTGCAGTATTATTTTTTTCATAAAAGTATTTTTCTGTGATTTTTTTAATTTGAAACCTTAGTAATCGGCAAATATAGCCTGAAAAAACAACAAATTCCATATCTTTGATTCGTTTTTGCAATAAGTAGTCTATAGATAACCGGAAATAATGTTGACAACATGAAAAATAGAATAAAAACCTCACAAAAGATACTTGTCTCTTTCCTTTTGCTTTTTCTGAGCTGTTCTGTCATAAGCAATGCTCAAAAAAAAGAGGTATTAATCATTCCCTGGAAAAATGGAGCGTTGAAAATCTCCAAGGAAGGACGTTACCTGAAG
>JAVBUX010000255.1:0-16821 GCA_031554915.1 Bacteroidales bacterium
GGGAGAGCAGATTATTACTTTGAAGGTAAATCAAAAAAATGCCGATGTGAAGCAGGTAATAGAGATGGACACAATTCTCTGGGCTACTACAATACTTACTTCAAAAGCCATTTCCGATGCCAACTTTTTTAAAAAAACATCTTTATATCAGGAAGCATTGAGAAATGATAATGAGTGGCTGGCGGTTAAACCTCTCACTGAAGAGAAATGTGATTCTTTGTACAAAGAATCTGAATGTAATGTGATCATTACAATTGATCGTCTGGCATTCGATATGCAGCATGCCGTGGTCAATGCAGTCAATGATATCGTTGTCGGACCTGACGGAGCTTTTGTATATATCAAATGCCGTGGTTTACTTTCATCCAGTGTTTATTTGAAAAACAGGAAATCACGATTAACTGCTTTCAATATTCAGGATAGTATCAACATAAACTCTCATATACAGGGAGATTCTGTCAAAATTTTTCAGGATATACCCAATATTGTAGTAACTGAACTGGGAAATATTCTCGCAAAAAAATTGGCATTTTGTTTTGTCCCTGACTGGGTGTCAACAGAACGTACAATTTACACTTCCTCAAACTCTCAAATGCTAAAAGCCGACAAATATTTTGAGAAAAAAGAATGGGAAAATGCCAGAAAACTATGGGAAGAATTATTCTACAGGGAAGAAAGAAACAGTGATATCATCCAGGCGAGAATGGCTATAAACATCGGAACAGCATACGAAATGGAAGACAATCTCATAATGTCCGTATATTGGGTTCAAAAAGCAATTAACATTTATGGCAATGTTGAAAAAGTAGAAAATGAAAAACAAAACGCTGATCAATATCTGAAGGATCTCAATTCCCGGCTGCAAAACAATAAGATACTGGATCTACAGTACAATGAATAAGCTTATTATATTTTTTACTATCTTTGCCCCAATAAAATTCGTGATTTATGAAAAATCTGAGAGAAGAACTGATCCCCATACTGGAATCTGCCATAAAAAAAAGCTTGAATACCTTTGAAGCTGCTGCTTCTGGAAACTCCTTGAGCGACTTATACATGCATCTGGATGGAGATAATTCTGTTCTCTATATTTATGATGATGTTGAAAATAAATTACTCGAAATAAATCTGGAAAAAGAACAGGAAGACGATCCGGAACATTTTGAAAAACAAATGATTAGTACACTAAAATATGTACTATCTCAATTGGAACAACAACATCTGTTTGATAAAAATTTCATCTTCAAACCTTTTGCTGTCAGCATGGTTGATGACGATTTTATTGTCTCAGAAGAACTGGTTTTTATAGATGACAACACATTGAAACTCGACGGAGATCTGATGACCAATCTCGATAAAGAACTGAACGATTTCCTCAAGGAATTAATGAAATAACTTCAGGCCACTATAGCTCAGTCGGTAGAGCAACGCATTCGTAACGCGTAGGTCACCAGTTCGAGTCTGGTTAGTGGCTCTTTGAATTTTTATTGCTAACTTTGTTGCATGAAAATAGCAGCTTTAGTTTCTGGAGGAGTCGATAGTTCGGTGGTTGTCCATCAACTGAAAGAGGCAGGATACGATCCTACCATTTTCTATATCCGCATCGGAATGGAAGATAAGGATGGTTATATTGACTGTCCGGCCGAAGAGGATATTGAAATTACCTCCTATATTGCAAAAAAGTACGGCTGCAAAATGGAGATTGTCTCTCTGCACGAAGAGTATTGGGAAAACGTGGTGAACTATACCATCGATGCCGTCAAACGGGGACTGACCCCAAATCCGGATATGATGTGTAATAAACTGATTAAATTCGGCTGCTTTGAACAAAAATGGGGACGCGAATTTGATAAAATAGCTACCGGACATTACGCAACAACCACTGGAATTGATGGAAAAGTATATCTATCAACAGCAGCAGACAAAGTAAAAGACCAGACCTACTTCCTGGGACAAGTGGACTACCTGCAGATATCTAAACTAATGTTTCCCATTGGCCATTTACAAAAAAGTGAAGTCCGCGAAATCGCAGCCAAAGAAGGTCTTCCAAGCGCTCAACGCAAAGATAGCCAGGGAATTTGTTTTCTTGGAAAAATCAACTATAACGATTTCATCCGCAGGTATTTAGGAGATCGGCCTGGAAAAATCGTCAACTATGAAACAGGTGAGAAAATCGGAACCCACAATGGCTACTGGTTTCACACTATCGGACAACGAAAAGGACTAGGACTCAGCGGAGGTCCCTGGTTTGTCGTTAAAAAAGATATCCGACGAAATATTGTCTATGCATCAAATGGCTATGATCCGGAAACTCAATATGGAAAAATCGTTAATCTACAAGGCTTTAACTTTATCACAGAAGATCCCTGGGGTCATTTTTCAGATGAAAAAGAAATAGCTTTCAAAATCCGCCACACTCCTGAATTTACTTTTGGAAAACTGAAAAAAATTGGAGATATCTATCGAATCGAATCTGAGGATAAAATTCAGGGTATCGCTGCCGGACAATTCGGTGTAATTTACGACAAGGATTGCAAACTATGCCTCGGAAGCGGAATGATTATCGAAGAGGCTGAATAATTTTCATACAAACATACAACATGGATGCAGCAGTAATATTACAATACATCGCTTACATCATTTATGCTATTCTGGTGATTGGTACTATCCTGGTGATACTTTCAGAAAACAGTAATCCAATCCGTACTCTTGCATGGGTATTGGTACTGGTATTCATTCCCGCTTTAGGGTTGGCAATGTTCTATTTTTTTGGACAAGGCCGAAGAATTAAACGACTCACATTCAAATATTTGAAACGGGTCCAAAAATTGAATTTCAAATCACTTAACGCGGATAATGATGCTGAAGTTCCTGCCCAATATTCAACTTTGGCAGCCCTACTTAAAAACAGCACGACTGCCCCTGTCCTAAAAGGAAGCAAAGTAGAAGTAATCACAACAGGAGAACGAAAATTTCAGGCTTTGATAGAGGATATGAAGAATGCAAAGCATCATATCCATATCGAATATTTCATCTTTTATAACGATGAAACAGGAGTCAAAGTAAAAGAAGTACTGATGCAAAAAGCTTCTGAAGGTATTGAAGTGCGTTTTTTGTATGATAATGTTGCCAATTGGATGGTTCCGAAGAAATTTTATGTCGAAATGGCTCAGGTCGGTGTAAAAGTATCTTCGTTTATGAAAACATCCATGCCGGCACTTCGAAGTAAAGTTAATTACCGGAATCACAGAAAGGTGGTAGTTATCGATGGAAATATCGGATATATCGGAGGAATGAATATTGCCAACGATTATGCTATCGATCCAAACTGGCGAGACACCCACTTACGTGTATTGGGGAAAGGTGTACATGGTTTGCAGATTAACTTTTTAATGGATTGGAGCACCACAGGAGAAATTGTAGCCGACAATACGGATTATTTTCCTCCGTGCGAAGAAATGTCTCCTAACATCATGCAAATTGCCGCCGGAGGACCGGTAAATCCTTTCAGAAATCTGCTACAAGCAACTATGCAGATAATAATGAGTGCAAAGAAATATGTTTACATCCAAACGCCTTATTTTCTCCCCACAGACTCTCTTTGCCAGGCTATTGCAACCGCAGTATTGGGTGGTGTTGATGTCCGGCTGATGGTCTCAAAAAAATCGGATTCAGCTTATGTAGATCCGGCAGCACACTCCTACTATGAAGACCTGATGGAAGCCGGATTGAGAATCTACGAACTCCAAGGTAAATTTATTCACGCCAAAACGATGGTATCTGATGATATGATTTCTGTTATTGGCTCTGCAAATATGGATTTCCGTAGTTTTGAATCCAATTTTGAGATCAATTGCTACATGTATGACACAGAAATTGCACAGCAAAACAAAGAAATATTCTTTACAGATATGGAAAATTGTAAAGAGCTTACTCTTAAAAAGTGGCAAAAACGCTCCAAATGGAAAAAATTGTTAGAATCTATTTTGCGGGTGTTTGCTCCGCTGATGTAATTTTTTTGTGAAATTTGTACAACCAAATAATAATATGAACTTGAAAGCAATACTATTTGTACTCCTAGGAATTGTAATCCTTACTTCTTGCGATTGAGGAATCCATGGGGAAGGGCAGGTATTTGACAAATCGACCAATAAAGGATTAGAAGATGTTTGTGTTTCTGTACTAAACTTGGATACAGTTTACACTGATAGTGCGGGAAATTTTATAGTACAAAAAACCTTACATGGAACCACATCTCCTGATGTGTATCTTTTGTTTAGTAAGGAAAATTATAAACCAGCTTTGGTTAAAACCAGTGGCCAAGAAAAGAAAATTTTATCTGTACCGCTAGAGCCCATTGATTATAAGTTCAAGCCCTTAATAAATCCGAATTTAATTCCTTGTGCATATTGGATTAATTTAATCCTAATATCTCTTATCAATATTGGAACTGGCATTTTCATCCTGAGGAATAAGAAAATTAAAAAGAGAATTCTTTGGATAATTGGAATCGTGCTTTTAAATCCAATTTTGGGATTTTCTTACCTTGATGGTTCCCTGACATCAACAAAATTAATTAATATACCTCCATTTTTGGAGCATTATTGGAGATATCCTTTTTCCATCCAAATTGTGATTCCTGTGGCTGTTATATTCTTTTGGATACTGTACCGCAACCACGCCACTAAAAGATTTATATGTAAGTCTCATTCAGACTTATAAACTGATTACTATCAATCCTTATTTGAGAAATATGTGATCACTTTGCTTTCGTCCGATATTTCAAATTGTCGAATAACCGCTCTATCAAACGTCTATCTCTAATAATAATATCTGCAGTTCCTCCTATTTCATATTTAAAATTAAGCTTTTCTCCATAATTTGTAGTAAGTCCCTGAGGCAGATCTACTAATACAAGATAGGTATCTACACTACCTTGTTGTGCTTGCTCCCTCCTAGTAATTAAGGACATAGAAGAAACAGCACCCTCAATACTGCCAAACTCTAAATAGGGATAATTATCCAATTTGATATTGACCTTACATCCAGGAGTCACTTTACCTGCACCTCCTGATGGTAACAAAACCTGCCCGACAACATTCGTATTCTCAGGAATAATACTAAACACTTCTTCTCCAGCCTGGACAAATTGATTGTCCTCCCAAAATTTTAAAAACTCAATCCGTCCACTAAAAGGCGCCTTGAAAACATATTTTTGTTCCCACAACTTTATATTATCGACCAAATCGTGATAAGATGAAAGTAACTCTAAATGCATTTGATTTTCTTTCTCCTGTTGTTCGACCTTAAGTTGTCCCAGCTTATTTTCCAATCCGGATATTTGTATTTTCGTTGCAGACAATTCTTTTTGCAAGCTTTGGCAGCTTTGTTTCGCAGACAAATATTCGTTTCGAACCTGGTCCAGTTGTTGTTCGGGAACAATCTCCTTTTTATTTAAGGAAGCATCCTTTTCGAGCCATTTTTTTGCGATCTCTAGTTTTTCAGTAGTTGTTCCCAGTATATCTTGTGTACGGGCAAAAAGTACTTTTTGTCCAAAAATATCTTCTTTCAGACTTTTCTCTTGCTGTTTATATATATTACTTCCCTCATAATTACAAAGATTAATCAGAGAAGAAAAAAATAAATAATACTTCATATTGATTTCTCCAAGAGAAACTTTTTCCGGGAAATAATCCTTAAACCGGCTAAAAGAATCGCTATTAGGGTCAAACTCAACCAGTAGTTTTGAAACTTGTTGTATATCTTCCGCTTTAGCCGGATTCTGGACTAGTGCAATATAATCTCCTTCTTTAACCTGATCCCTGGCTTGATAATTCAATACTCTAATTTTACCAGAAACATTGGCAATCAGTTTAATAGGCGATTGCGAAGAATTAATTTTAATCTGCCCAACTACTGTATCCGGATATTTGATTATAAATCCAAACACAACGAGCAACACTGCAAAAATAACAACTGCAATAGCAACCCATTGTCCGAAGCGGGTAGGCATCCGATCAATAATATCCTTAACTTCGTCACTTCGATTAACCGTATTCTTTTTTTTGATTTTCATTCTTTTGTGAGATTAAGTATTTCTGCTTTTCCATTCGACCCTAAAGATTCTGGAACTGGCTCGCTTCGGTTTCCAAATGATACTCGTTTGCAACTAACTCATAGTAATGTTTTTTATTCTCCATAAGAGAGTCATGGGTTCCGACTTCAACAATCATTCCATTCCTCATAACAATAATCTGATCGGCCTTTCGGATAGTACTCAAGCGGTGTGCAACGACAATTACCGTACGGTTTTTAAATATATTGTCCAAAGCTTTGACAATTTTTTGTTCATTAATAGAATCAAGTGCATTAGTCGCTTCGTCAAAAAACAAATAGTCCGGATTTTTATATAATGCCCTTGCAATCAAGACACGTTGTCGCTGTCCTCCGCTAAGCCCTCTCCCCATCTCACCTATCATGGTATGATATCCCAAAGGCATAGCTTCTATTTCACTTGCAATATTGGCTATCTCTGTAGCCTGACGAAGAGTTTCATAATCCACACATTGATCATCCAGTACAATATTATTCTGAATCGTATCATTGAATAATTTACCATCCTGCATAACCGAACCACAACGGCTGCGCCATTGACGCAAACTGACATTTGATATATTCATATTTCCGATGGAAATCTCCCCATGACTAGGCTTATATAACCGGAGCAACAATTTTAGCAATGTTGATTTTCCACATCCGCTATTTCCCACTATTGCAGTAACTTTTCCTTCCGGAATAACCAAATGTATATTTTTAAGTACAACAGGAGCATGAGGAGCATACTGAAAAGAAACATTCTTCAGCATCAAACTTTTTCCCTTCGGTAAATCAATATTGTTTGCTACATTAATATTCTCATCTTCATTCTCCAGGCTATGAATTTCATTGATACGCATAAAACTAATCTTGGCATATTGAGCTGACTGTATGAAGCTTACAAACTGGGCTACCGGCCCATTCAACATTCCAATAATAAACTGAGTGGAAATCATAACTCCAAAAGTAATGTCACCCTGAATTACAGCAATTGCGCAGAAAAAAGTGACAGCCATATTCTGAAGACTGCTGATAAATTGAGAACCAAGAGATTGGGCATTATTCACTTTCAAAACCTTTAAATTTACACGGTAAAGCCTGGCTTGTATAGCCTCCCATTTCCATCGCTTCTGATCCTCATAATTATTGATTTTTATTTCCTGAACATTCTCAATAGTTTCCACCCAATAGCTTTGGTTTTTAGAAGTCAGTTCAAAATATTCCCAATCTAATTTTTTACGGATTCTAAGAAATATAAGTACCCATGCAGCATAAAGAATGCTTCCTGCTAAAAAGATAAAAAATATATTCTTATTATATATCAAAAGGATAACACTGAATACCAGAAATGTAATCATTGAAAAAATCATCCCTAAAGAATTCGACATAATAAAATTCCGAATCCGTTCATGGTCATTAGCACGTTGAAGAATATCCCCCACTAATTTATTCTCAAAAAATGAAGTCGGCAATTTCATTAATTTGATCAGGTAGTCCGAAATCAATGAAATATTAACGCGTGTGGTTACATGAAGCAGCACCCAATCACGTAAAATATTAGATAATGTAATACTCAACAGCAAAACAATATTAGCAATCAGTACCATATAAATAAAAGTAATGTCCCGCGTGTGAATCCCTATATCTATTACGGCTTTCGATATAAATGGCAAAAGTGCTTGCAGAGCTGTCGCAATAAGCATGATTGCAAATAAGATCCCAAATGCCCTCTTATATGGAATAAAATATCCTAAGACATTTGCAAAAGTTTTCAACCGTTCTGTTTTTTCATTGGCTTCTATCTGCTTAAAATTAGCCATAGGTTCAAGACCAATCAAAATACCATATTCTTCGTTTTCTTTATACCATTCAGTTTTAAACTCATCAAATGAATATGAAAATAATCCTTTAGCAGGATCAGAAACATATACTTTATTCTTTGTAACTTTATATACAACTATAAAATGATCATTTTGCCAATGGATGATACATGGAAGTAAAACACGGATTTTCAAATCCTCTATAGTAGCTTTAAATGATATACTTCGAAGTCCAATTTTTTCAGCTTAATAGCTTATATCAAGCAACGTAACGCCAACTTTCGTGACTCCACATAAATCTCTTAAATATTGTAAAGAGTAATATTTTCCATAATATTTAGATATTATTTTAAGGCATGCTGGACCGCAATCTTTAGCATCCATTTGATACTCATGAGGAAATGTATTTAAAAACATTTTAAAATTAATTATATTAATTTGCAAATGTTATTTATTTTTTTCAGATTTGCAAAATATTTGTATAACTAAATTAATTTAAAATGAAAACATTAAAAAAATCAGATCTGAAATCAATGGAAAAAGAATTACCGCTATTAAACAAATATGAGCAGGCCAATACTCAAGGGGGAGACGGTTCTGGTGATTGTGTTTATCAAACGATTGCTTTTCTAACTGGAAGAACTGTCTCTGAAGTACAACAAAAATATTCAAGTTTATTACAAACCCGTTATAAATGGAATGAAACTACCGCTACTTTTTATTCGGGAGAAATGGGAGTTGCGTCTTCTGACTTAGGCTGGCTTATGTCTCAGTTTATGCCTTATGGAAGTTATGGAACACGAGGACAAGGTAATTGTTCTTCTACTTCCGATATGGGACTTGCTGTAATTGGAGGCACCCATGCTGTCGCCATAACAGGATATAACCCATCTACGGGCATATACTATTGTTATGATCCTCAAACAAATCAAACTAAAGAATATTCTGCAGATCAAGTAACAGCTGCCTATAGAATAGGAGAGGATGACTTTTAAAATTTATATTATTACAAATTTGTCACAAACCATTCATATTATAAAATACATTCCTAAATGAAACCAAATATAATTTTGTTTTTTTGTTTATTCCTATTTACAGGAAGCTTATTTGCTCAAAAGGAAACATACGAAAATGTAGCGTACTTCTTAAATTCCGAATTTATAGGAAATACTATTATTGGTATTGACATGGACCCATTATCGATAGATTCTATTAAAAAAATAGATAAAACAGCTACGATTGAGGGAAAAGAATATAGCTCACAAATTCATTTCTTTAAAAGTGGAATAAAAACAATTATCCCATTAGGAGAACTAAACAGCAAATGTTCTCTTAACATTAATGATAAATCTATCGCTACAATTTATTTTATCGATGGGGAGTTAATTGAGGATATTTCATCTGTAAAAATTGAACAAAGCTATATTAGAGATATCAAATGTACGTATTTAGACAAGCTTCCTATGAAACTTATTGTTGTACAAGTTTCGACAAAAAAAGATTTACAAGAAAAAAGAATTCGGTGAGTAAACAAATATTTTAATTCATAATATAATGGGGGCTGTTCACAATTACAGTGAGACAGCCCCATATACTTTAGGAGTGTAGATAACGACTCAGAATGCTTATTTTATTGCATAAAGTATCTGATTATCCTGATTCTCATTCCCACCCAACTGAGTGATAAATAATGTACCGTTGTTTACATGCGGATGGCTTTCGATTATATCCATGCCACTGAAACGAGGAAGTTCCAATTTTCGAATGGTTTTATCTGTCAATGATAAAGCCGACACTGTATGATCATGCTGACTAATAAAATACAAAGTATTTCCTTTCACATAACTGTTCTCAAACATTTCAGCATAAGGCAATATCTTCTTAATATTCATACTTTTATTGCATTCATAAAAACCATCTTCACTCCCATCGTGATGTATCAGGCTGATGCGGAAATAAAATTTTTCGTTGACATAAAAGAATCCATGAACAAATAATTTTTCCGGATTATGTATGAATTCAGTAGTCAATGCAGTGTCTTTCATTTTTCCGGAAATTAGATCCAGACAACACATTGTTCCATCATCCGAGATATACCATAAATTATCATGGACTACAATACCTTCTCCATAACGACCTTTGAATCCTTTTTCGACCTCAATGGTCCGTTCTGCTTCGCCAGTATCGATATTAATCAGATTAAATATCTCATTACTACCCTTATTCATCTGTACAATGTAGTAATTCTTCCAGATCACACCATCATATCTTTCCAGATCTCCTGAAAACTTCACTTTCCACTGAATCTTTTTTGTTTCCTTATTGATCGCGTATGCACTGCTTTTGGAATGGAAAAGAAGCAATTTATTCTGATACAGACTGAAAACAGATGAGAACGTATCATAACTAAATACAATATTGACTTTCCAGACTGTTTCTCCTGTCGCCGGATCTGTAGCAACAACTGCACGATGGTCATAACCGGAATAGATCAGATCATCTTCCGGATGATACAGACAACATAAGTGCCCTGCATAATTTTTCTCTTCCCACAGAACTTTTCCCGTAAGACTGTCAATACAGGTAAAACGATCATGTAAATCGCTGCAAATAATACGATTCTTTCCGGCAGTAAACACGTGATCTCCGGTATTATGACCGCTCAACACCAATGAGCTATAGATTTTCATGTCTTTCACCTGCTCATCGTTATCTTTCCCTACAACTTCAACCGGATTCCAGGTATGTTTGATATTACGTTTTTTAGGTGGCGCTTTATGGAATTCTGCTAACAGATTAGCGTAGTCATCCAATATTCCTTTTTCCTTCAACAGATCTTCTGCTGTTTTACCTTCATTATTTGGAATAGTAGGATTAGCTCCATGACGAAGTAAGTCATCTACAGAACGATCTTCTCCATTGATGATCAGATAATGCAATGGTGTATTCCCATCTTTGTCCTGCGCATTGATATTTGCCTTTCCTTTTTTTACATAACTGGCTATCCGGTCATCCATCCCTACAATGTATTCTTTGCTGATACAATAATGTAAAGGCACTCTTCCATGCTCATCCATAAGATTTACATTTCCTCCTTTCTTCATCATTAAATCCACAATTTCATCATCCTCAAAAAATGTGGGCAGAGTTGGTATATAATGAAAAATAGTCTTTCCGTCAGAAAATCTCAAATTAAGATCTGCGCCGGCTTTGGTAAGATATAACAAAGCTGTGGCCCGTCCGTTCCACTCAGACTCTTTTTGATTGCCATCAAATAAATACGGTCGTTGAGTCGTGTGAAACATAATCGGACTCATGCCTTCATCATCCAGGGCATCCAACTCAATTCCCTGTTTTTTCAGATAATCGACAACAGTAAATTTCCCTAAATAACAAGTCCGGACATCAATATAGAACAAAGCATTTCTGCCTTTATTATCTTTTACATTCACATCAATGCCCTTATCTACAAGCATTTTTACCATTTTTTCAGTATCGGTATTTGATTCCTGTAGAAGAACATGATGAAGTAATGAAGCTCCATTTTCATCGCGAACATTGACATCATTATTTTCAAGATATTGCTCCAGAATATAATATTGTTCTTCACGGGCAGCTTTAAATGCCTGGTCTGGAGTAAATTTCACTTCTTTCTCATATTCTTTGAAAAGAGCTTTTATTTCCGGAGTAAGCGCCCCATAACGTCCAACACCCTCAGTGAATGCAGACATTGGAGTCGCTCCTCCCCCTGTTCTTGGTTTGGAAGGCTCAGACCAATCCAACGATCCCAGGGATACCGCATGCATGTCTGCCCCTGCGGCAAGCAAACGGCGCACTACATCCAGATTTTTTTTATAAAAATACAAAAGAGCAAAATGCATCAAAAATTCTCCTGAAAAATGATCCATTCCATCTAAACGGGCATTGCGTTCCAATAAGTAGTCGATCAACGGAATATTATTGCTCTTAACAGCTGAAAGCATAGCACCTCCTGTGTCATTTTTCAAAGGGATTATCTGCAATACACGTTCTACAGCTTCCAAATTCTCTATTCTTCCGATATTTTCAAAGACATAAGGTTCTTTATTCAGATCATATCCTGCATCTAAAACAGCAAAGAGCACTTCTTTACTGCAAGAAAAGACAGATTGCACAAATGAACGGTGATGATGGCTATAAAACGTGTCTTCGCCCTCCATATAACTGGTAAGTGTCGGGGTAATTAGTTTAATGATTTCCGGGTCTCCGGATACTAATGCATCGATAAAAAGAGCATTTTTATGTTCATGGTTCCCGGTTATACCGAAATCTACCAGCAATTTTATCCTTTCGATATCTTTTTCCTGAATGGCATCAGACATTTCTTTGAGAAGTTTTTTGGTAATTTTACCATTTACAGGCAGTTGAAGCGGCTCTTTTACTTTGACCGGTTTAGGATTCGTTTTTTCTTCATTTTTTTCGGCCTGTTCATATGCCAAACGTGAAATAGCATGTTTATCTGCAAAATTCTGATAAATTACTTCAGCCATCTTTTCAATAGATTCAGGTTTGACAGGTTCCTTATACACCTCTCTTTTTATTTGCCATTCAACATCGTCAGCCAGGCTTTCCCGAACCTCTTCTAACGATTTCCATTCATAGCCATCGATATAAATATAATCGGTAGGTAATGGATATTCACGTTTGACAAGGTACTGGGATATATCCGGTAAAGGCAAAGCTCCTTCTGTTGTTTCCATATAACCTTCGCCGGTTTTCTTACGAATGGTTTTAGCAAATTCTTTTCGGGCCTTATCATCACTTTCATAACTTTTCACATCAGAACGCGGTTTTGAGCCATACTTACCATACGATATAATCAGCTTTTTTCCATCCTGTTCGATATCCCAAAATTTATGGGTTTCAGCATTTTGAAAAATAAAAGTACGTTTCATCTTAATATCTAATTTACAAACTATTCAACAATTCTTCTTTTTTTGCTTTATATTCGGCTTCCTCAATCAAACCACTGTCAAACAGAGATTTCAATTTAACAAGTTTAGCGGTTAAATCATCTGCTGCCGGAGCTGGTTGTTGCTGTTGAATATTATGTTGCTGCATTTGCATCTGTTGCATGGCATTCATTGCCATTCCCATCATCATGCCGGACTGGGCTCCATCACTCATACCTGAGCCTGGTTGGCCGACAGCATTTGCAATATTGAATTGCTGGAATTTATTCATATCCTGCACCATATTCATATTGGTTACCTTATCGTAAAACTCATTTACTTCATCTGGCAAGGTAACACTTGAGATCGCGAACTGAGTCAGTTCAAATCCCAATTGAGCAAAATATGGTTTCAAATAAGGTTCCACACGCTTACTTAACTCAGTTAGATTTCCGGCAACATCCATTACGGAAATCCCGGCCTGAGATAATACTTCTCCGAATTTAGGCGCAATAAAATCCCTCAGCTGTGATTCCAGCTCCGAAACATTGATAACATGGTAAGTTCCTGCATATTCACGAAAGAAAACCGCAATATCCGAGATTCGAACGTTATAAATTCCGAATGCTCGCACCCGTACCTGCTGGAATTGAGGGTCCCGCATCAGTATCGGTGCGGGAGTACCCCAACGCAAATTAATAAACTGTTGTGTATTGAAGAAGTAAACGTCTGCTTTGTAAGGACTCTCAAATCCGTATTTCCAACCTTTCAGAGTAGAAAGGATTGGAATATTTTTCGTTGACAAACTATGTCGTCCCGGACCAAAAATATCGGCTAATTTCCCTTCATTGAGCAGCATTGCTTTCTGAGACTCACGAACTGTTAGTTGTGCCCCGTTTTTGATCTCCTTATCCTGGTCCGGAAATTTCCACATCAACAGGTTGGGATTATGTTCCACCCATTCGATGACTTCCAGCATTATTTTGTTTTCCATAATTGCAACAACTTAGAATTCAATATCGTCCGCAATACCACCACCCTGAGCCTGAGTAAATTCTGCAGCATATTTTTCTTCCATAGCTACCATATATTTATCCATTTTTTCATGGTGCGGATTATTCAGATCTTTATTTCTCTCCTCTCCCCATTTCACAATGGCTTTCTGCATGTCCGTCATGTCAACCCCATAGTTTTCAAGCATCCATTGGGTTCCATCGTATCCATGATCGTAAGCTGCTGTGCGGGCTGCGAATATCTCAATATAAAAACGCTCATCATTCATCAGGCGTTCTGCATTTGCTATCCCTTCTGCTGTTTTTGGGGCTGCAGTAATAGTTCCTAATTTTGGATGAGTATCAGACTCTGTCATATAACGGGCAAAGAGGTTAGGAACAGTATAGGTAGGATCTTCCTGCAAACGCTGTCCCCAGATGGTTGCAGCCTCATCCCAAACCGGTTTTTCGATGCCTAATGCAGCCAATAACTTCTCAATGGAAATACCTGCAGCCAGTTTATTTCCCATTGCAGCATAATCCTGCAAAGTAACTCCGTGTACAGGTGCCAGTAACGGATTATTTTCATCATGTTTTGCCGAACCTGTTGCAAAGGAAGTTATATTGTAAACCTTTTCCTGCCACTTCATGCAGAATTTCTCTGCACGCAATCCATTATTCCATTTACGGAAAAGACGTTGACCTATATCTGTTCTTAAATCGAGAATATCAGAATCCGTAAATACTTTTCCTTTGACTTCACGGTTTTTGACAAATTCTTTGATTCGTTTTTCTACCTCATCAACAAACTGTTGTTCGGTATATTTCAAAGAGTGATAAGTCTCAGGATCATAAGTTCCGGCAACACCATCCCCTTCTTCCAACCGTTCCTCCTCTTCTTCTGTAAAATCCAGATCTTTTAATTCCGGCTCTTCATCGTCATCATCATCGTCTGAACTATCATTATCTTCATCATCGTCTTCGTCATCATCATCTTTTTTTGACACAGGTTTACGGGATTCGTATGATCTTTGTTCTGTTTGTTCTTCGTCTTTTTCTCCAAGACCAAATAAACTTAAAAGCTTCTTCAACATAATTGTATTGTGTATTATGGCAAATGCCTGTTTTCAATTTTAATTTTTAACTCATTTATACATGCTTTGCATAATCACTGATCATGCGCTCATAAATCTTCTCGGTATCCTCTTTCAATGCAGGAATGATCTTATTTATTTCATCATGTACAGCACGCATATATCTCTTATAAGCTTCTCTTTCCTTCTCCAAAGCCTCGGCACGAGCCTGAGATCTTTCACTCTGGTCGCCTTCATAAATAGACATCTTGTATTCTTTTTCCAATGCCGAGCAACGTTGTTCTGCCAGAGAACGGGCAATACCTTGCAACTGAATAACTTTAGTCGAAGGTTCATACGTATTTTGCGTCTGACATTGAGGACAAGGAATATATGTTGAAATAAAGTAAATTTCATTTAGAGGAATAGGAGCTCCACATTGTTTACAGGTAAATTTACCATTCAGGGCATTACATTCAGCCAGAATTTCCTGATATTGTTTTTCAAAATCCTGGGCTTGCACTTCTGCTTCGAATTGATCCTGTATATCTAAAATTCGTTTTTCCCAATCACTATAATAAAAATCATTGCGGTTATTAGATTCTACCATTTCTATTTCCAGATCGGACATCAACTCACTGTCGTCGGCATCATAGTATGATTCAGGAACATGCATCTGGTGTTCAATGTATTCATCATATACTTTTTCCGCTTTTTTGTTCACGCCTTTTATCTGTCCGAACAATGCATCTTTGAAACGATCATAGGTGCGTTTAACCGGATCCGGATCCGTTTCAAATAAATTCCGAGCTTCTGGCTTTGCGGCATCCACGACTTCCCGGACACGCGCTTCCAAACGATCTAAAAAAGTTGTCCAACGTTCTTCAAGCGCTTTTAACTCTGCTCTCTTCTTGGCATCATACGCCTTAAAATCGATACTTCCCATAAAATTGTTATTGATTTTTAGTGTTAATAAATATTCCTTCATCCAAAGTTGTGTCCATAAATTCGAAGCCACAATAAGCACATTCGGTCAGGTCATCCCGTAATGCACGACCAGCTCCGCAATTCGGACAAGTGCGAGTACTAATTTGAGCTTCTTCTTGTTTGATTTCTCCGCCATAAGGTTTTTGGGACATGGCTTGTTGTTTCATACGTTCGATGAATGAGAGGGGCTTTTTTTCTCCTTCCATAAATTTTGTTTTTCGTTAGTGTTCTGGTATCAAAATTACTCTCAAATTGTAAAATCAGGAAATTTCAGAGGAGATAAAATTAGGACAAGGAATTTCACCAAACAATTAATAGTGAATGGATTACGAAAATTTTATTAATTTTTTTTAGGACAAGGACAATCCTCCGTCCATTTTATCATATAACATTTGCTCTAGTTCTTTCAGATTTTGGAAATTTAGTTTCTTACTTAGCCTTTGTTTAAATTTGTACTGAGAACTCTGTTTAAAACCTAAAATTAGCGAAACATCAGGAGTAGAAAATCCCATGACAAACAAACAACACCATACAATTTCTTTGTACGTCATTTCCGGATAATTTTGAATCAACTTTTCCGGTAAATTATTTAGAACCTTATTCATTTTGATGATAAAAGATTGTTCATCATTAACATGTAAGACTTCATTATATACCTTTATATCAATTTCTTCACGTTGTTCAAGGCTTGATTTTTTACGTTCTGCAGCATATTTGGATTTAGTTTCTTCCAATTCGTTCAGCAAATCTTGGAAAATCAGTTCATGTTTTTTCTTTAATTCTGTTTTATATATATCGGCTTTAACCTGTTTTTGTTTATTCCGTTTATGTAATTTCAGAAAAATAAGGGTTCCTGATATTAATAAAAGAAAGATAGAAATAACAAGCCACAAACGTTGATTTTTTATATCCGCAGTTTCCT
>JAVBUX010000077.1:0-3427 GCA_031554915.1 Bacteroidales bacterium
ATCAAAAAATAAAAAAAAATTATAAATCAACAAAATAGTTTCCCCGAATTCAGTCTTGCGTCAGCCAATCATCGCTTCGCGATGATGGGCTGACGCACGAAATCACCCAGTACCTGCAAACACGAATTATTTTTTCGGACGTTTCTCAATCGGTTGTTGCGGTTCGATTTCTGATTTTTCAACCACTTCTGCCTTGGCATTCTCCACTTTGTTTTCTTTCAGGTATTTCGGGAGCTCCATCCCTGCCATATTGAACAGATCATTCAATGGCGGAACCGATTTCATCAGACCGGAAACAAAGTTCGCTGTCGATGTTTTGCCATTTTCACCATTATTTCCATCCCAAACAGTGACTTTATCGATCTTGATATTTTTAATGGCTTCAACCTGGGTTTTAACCAGTTCAGGCAACTTTTCTATCAACAATAATTGATAAGCAGAAACAGGATCTCCACCAGCAGCACGCACCATTTTATCGTAACCGTCAGCTTGTTTAGTAAGAATTTCAAATAAACCGCGGGCTTCAGCGTCCATTTTGACAAAAATAGCATCGGCTTCCCCTTTGGCGTTCTCACGTACCTTTTCAGCTTCAGCCTGAGCTTCGATGATACGACGTTGCTTCTCTATTTCAGTTGGTACGATAATATTCGCCTGCTGAGTCGAACGCTCACGATCAGCACGAGCATCCTCTGCTTTTTGTTCAGCAGCATAAGCATCCTGTAAGGCTTTAGCTTCTTGTACTTTTTCTGCTGAAATAGCTATACGTAAAGCTTCGGCTTCTTTTTCACGACGGTTAGCTTCCGAGTTTGCAATGTTAATTTTAGATTCATTTTCTCCTTTCACAGCTACCGCATTTGCTTCTGCAGTCTTGATACGAGTATCCCTTACAGCCTCTGCTTTACCAATCTCCCCTATTTTCTCCTGTACGGCAACGCTTACTTTAGCTTCATTGATCGCTTTGGCAGCAGCTTCACGTCCTAAAGCCTCGATATACCCCGATTCATCTTTAATATCGGTAACATTTACGTTGATCAGTTTCAAACCTATTTTTTTCAATTCAGCTTCCACATTAGTGGAAATACTTTCAAGAAATTTATCCCGGTCGGAATTGATTTCTTCAATGGTCATCGTTGCAATAACCAGACGAAGTTGTCCGAATAAAATATCACTGGCCAATTCCTGAATTTGCTCTGATGATAATCCCAAAAGACGTTCGGCAGCATTATTCATACTTTCCGGTTCGGTTGAAATACCGACTGTAAAGCGACAAGGGACATCCACTCGAATATTTTGTCCACTCAAAGCATTTGTCAGATTAGCTTCAATTGAAATCGGTTTCAGGTTCAGGTATGCATAATCCTGAACAACAGGCCATATAAATGCACCACCACCATGAATACATTTAGCTGAAGAGCCGCCTGTATTTCCGTAAACTACCAGGATCTTATCTGAAGGGCAACGTTTATAACGGGCAATCAGAGACGTAATCAGGATAAAGCCGACAACAACGGCAATAATAATTAAATAAATAGGCTCCATAACTGTTGAGAATTGAAAATTGAGAATTGAGAGTTGAAAAATATTAAGGATTGACAGTAACATATCTTGTTTTATTAACGTTTGTCATTAAATAATTGAGCTGGGTATGCCGGATACCATAACGGTTTGATTATCGATAATGCTTTCCACATGAGCTTTTGCGCCTGTCGGAATGCGTTCACCTTCAGTCATAGCATCAATTTCATGGTAAGCACCTCCAACGCTGACCTGTATCTTTCCTTTTCCTTTTCCCTCAGCAGGGATCACCAAATATACATCCGCCGTTTTTCCTACTGTTTCAGTTATTTTGAAAGTTTTATCTGCAGCTAATTTGGTGATTTGCAACATCAAGAAGAAGAATATACCCACAAAAAGCAAACCGACAACAACAGCTATAACATTTAATACTAAAGAAGACGATACTACGTTATAAAAACATACAGCAGACCAACCATACCCCAAGAAGAAATTAATCAGGTTGCGGAATGAAAATAATTGAAATGGACCTTCGTGATTCATATCTCCATCAAAATCAGCATTGAGGCCGTCCGACGAATCAGCTCCCATAAAGGTCATAATTGTTTGGATAACAAAAATCAAACTGGCTATCAATGTTATAGTCCAGTACACTTTAAGCGCAGGCTCGAGGCTATTAAACCATTCCATAATCACATTTTTAAAAATTGTTGTGTAAAGATAAGAAAAAATTCTCACATTTGCAATATGAAAACACGAATATCCTTATTACTTATTTTGATAGTTCTGATAATCGAATCATTATCAGCACAAACTTTCCGGACAGAAACTTTTTCAGGGATGATCAAAACACTTCGCGTTAGTGTTGTGAACAACTGGGAATCTCCCCCGGTCATTGAACTGGAAGGTGGCCAGGCTATTGAAATAAGTTTTGATGAAATCTCAGAACATCCTAAACGCTATATCTATACACTGACTCACTGCAATGCAGACTGGAAACCTTCGCAACTAAATCAGTACGAATACATGAGTGGTTTTCAGAATATGGTTGTGGAAGACTATGCTAATTCATTTGGCACCTATATGGATTACATAAACTATAAGATATTTTTTCCAAATGAAGATCTGACGATGAAAGTCTCAGGTAATTATGTCGTTCAGGTATTTGAAGACAGTAATCCTAAAAAGCCTGTTTTGTCAGCTTGTTTCTCCGTTGTGGAACCGCAAGTAAAAATCAACATGCAAGTTTCATCCCGTACGGATGTCGGAGTAAACAGATCGCAGCAGCAAGTTAGTTTTGATGTTAATTTTGATGATCATAATATTTTTCCAATGCAGGATATCAAAGCGATCGTATTACAAAACAATCGTTGGGATAATTTTTCCGGAATTGTGAAGACGATAACCATTGGAAATAAGCAGATAAGATATGACCACATCCCCAAATTAATATTCGAAGGAGGAAACGAATATCGAAAATTCGAGGTTATTTCATTTAAATATAGCGGACTGGGTGTTGAATCCATGTCGTATCATGCACCATATTATCATGCGGATATTCGCCCTGATAAACTCCGTACCAACCGGTATTCATACGATGAAGATGCCGATGGAAAATATGTGATCCGGAATAAAGATGATGTGGACTTTGATTATGAAGCCGATTATTTTTTTGCACACTTCTATCTTCCTGTTTCACAGAAATATAATGACGATATCTATATTTTAAGTGAGATATTTAATAATGTCGCTGATGAACGAAGCAAGATGGAATACAGCGAAAAAGATCAGGGATATATAAAAACTGTGATCCTCAAGCAAGGATATTATAATTATATGTATGTTACGAAAAAGCCTAATTCAGAGAGCTTATCTACTGCTTTGATCGAAGGAAACTATTATCAAGCTGAAA
>JAVBUX010000006.1:0-3277 GCA_031554915.1 Bacteroidales bacterium
CATTGCAATATAAAAACTATTTTTTATATAATCTAATGTCGGCTCATTTTGAAGTTGAGCAACTTTCAAATCGAATGCATAACCCAGGTGATTGGCAACAGTCAATTCCTGATCCTGCATTTGTTCTCCTCTGGTTTGATAGTCATCAAACAGAGTTTTAGGTTCCGGAAAATTTATATCTTCATATAAATCAAGATATTGTAAATCAGGCATCCAATTCCGGTGAGGAGCCTTATGATGTACCATTAAACAAAAGGGTTTACTTTTATCCCTATATACAAGCCATTTGAGGGCATCATCGGTAACCAGATCAGTAGCATATCCTTCTTCCCGGATATATTTCCCATTGGTTTCCGGGGTTTTAAATACCGGATTATAATACTCTCCCTGGTCTTCAAATATTTTGTAAGTATCAAAACCTTTCGGATCAGCCGCAAGGTGCCATTTCCCGAACACAGCAGTCTGATATCCAACTTGTTGCAAATATTCCGTAAAAAATTTCACATCCGGTTTCAGTCCGTAACCCAAATGGGTTTGTCCATGCTGATGGCTGTACATTCCGGTCAACAGAGTAGCCCGGCTGGGTGTTGAGATTGAGTTCTCAACAAAAGCATTACGGAACAACATACCATTGTTGGCTATTCGATCCAGATTCGGAGTCGGAGCCAATTTTGAAATGGGATGTCCATAAGCGCTCAATGCCTGAAAAGCATGATCATCCGTCATGACAAACAGAATATTCATAGGCTTTTGTTGAGCAAAAGCCACACTTCCCAAACCCAGGACAGCACTCAAACAAGTATACAATTTGTAATGATCCATTGTATTAAGGTATTAATGAGTCCGGCAAAATCACTAGCCGGACTCACTTAATTATGTATTACCTATGCTAAAAAAATCAATTGTATTTGATTTCTTTAACAGTACTGAAATTAAATCGTTTAACACCTAGAATTGTACAATCAATGCGGGCAGCAATACGCACATAATAAGGTCTTCCTTTCACCATTGCACCTTTTGTTGTCAATGTCTGAGTTGTCCCCAAAATAGGATTTGCAGCGGCATTCGTCACTCCTTTGACAGCTTGATTCGATAAATCCGAATTGTAATTGTTATTACCTACATAAGGAGTTTCGCTGATCAACAAGTAAGCATCCGAAAGATTTTGTTGATAACTACTATTACTTGTTCCTCTTGAAATTTTAACTTTTACTGTGACAGTACCATTTGTAGTATTTACAACCGGCTCTTCCATCCATTCAATTCTTAAGAATGGTTCAACTTCATAACGCATTTTCTTCACACCTTTAATCTGTATTGTATCTGCAGTAAGAGGCACAAAAGCACCGTGAGGTTGAACACTGTATCTTGACTCAAAAATTTTCGTGTTATTAAATTTACCATCCATCATAGCATAGAAATGATATGCCTGTGGAGTGCTCGACCAACCATAATCTTTCATTTCAATAGCAACGCCGTTAGCTCCAGCTTCACATTGAAATCCCTGATTTGCGGCTTTATCGATGATTTCTCCCGTAAGAGTTTCTTCCGGAAGATCATAATTATCCGGTTCACAGGAAGAAAATCCAAGAAATATGCACGAAAGAATTAAACTATATATTAAGTTCTTCATATCTATTATTGATAATGTTAATATTATTATTGATTAATAACCCGGATTTTGAACCAATTTTGGATTTCGAGTAATATCACCTCCATCTATTTGTTGATAATACCATCTATTATCAAAATTGTAAACCCGATTCACTTCGTCTGTTCTCGCATCATAGAAGTATTTGAGAGCGCCATCGGCAAAGAAAGGAAATAATACCCTATATTTCCGGTTGTTTTGTTCATCATCCATAATTCTCCAACGCTTCAAATCGTCCCAAGTCTTATTTTCGAAAGCCAGCTCTTTTCTTCTTTCTTTACGAACAACGTCTTTTGTCAGCTGCGAAATACCTGTCATTAAAGTAGCACCAGCTCTTTGACGAATACCATTTACACAGGCATACGCTTCTTGTTGATAGGTAGCAGCCTCTCCCATCTCATATAATTCGATAGCAGCTTCAGCCCGATTCAAAAGAACCTCGGCATAACGTAATTCAATCCATGTTTGATCTGCTTTATTAAAAGCAAGTCTATCCTGAGTATAGGATTCAACCATGTACTTACGAATATGAAAACCAGAAATTGTTCCCCATGTCGATGTCATCGCATCAACGGTTCCACTCAAACCCGCAGGGGACATTTTTATTCCGTTAGATAATGTACGGATCTTGCTGTTTTTCTCTCCATCATTTGCCGCTGTAAGTAGAAGACTTTTATTCACAGTATTATAGTTAGCAGTAGAACCATCAGGCAACAACCTTGAAATTCCATTAGATGTATCGCCAATATAAATACCGCGAAGTACATCAATCACAGATCCTTTGAAAATATCTCCCGGGAAAATAACAGAAGCTCTCAAACGAGGTTCTGCATCAGCAAATGCGCCCATACGAGTATCATACAAGATGTATTTACCATTGTTATCCAATGTTTTGAATTTGCCATCATTATCTTTAGGAAGCCCATCAAACATTTCGACGAAATCCAAAGTCGGACAAATCTCAGTTCCACTACTACCTGCAGCCATGTGTTGCATACAAGTATTAAAGGCATCCCAACCATGGACACAATCCGGATATTTGTAATATCTTACAAACAGATTTTCAGGACTTGAATCGTCAAAGAAAAGGTTGTAGAAATTTTTGTATTGTGCTTCCTTGTCATTTGCCACCCAATTCTTTGTATATAAAGAATATTTTGATTCAATAGCTTTAGCTGCGTCGTAAGCTTGCTTAAAATAGTCTTTTGCGCGAGAACTTGGCAGACCACACAACATTTTACCTTCACTGGAAAGAAATGTATCATTATACTTCGCAATACTACCGGCATACAACATCATCCTTGATTTGAATCCGTAAACTGCATTTTTAGTAATACGACCTTTATCTGCAACAGGGATAGACTCCTTTAGGTCAGTAATAGCCAAATCCAACTCCTGAGAAATAAAATCCCAAACTTCTTCTTCTGAGTTTCTCGGCAATTGCGCATCCACCGGTGGAGTATCGGGATAATTGATTACTGTTTTTACAATAGGAACACCACCATATCTCTTAACCAAAGAGTAATAAGTGTATGCGCGAATGAAACGAGCTTCAGCAATGTAATGTTTAACTTCCACTTCAGAGAAATGACGGGCATAAAGAGTTAAAGTTTCCATGAAAACATT
>JAVBUX010000249.1:0-7305 GCA_031554915.1 Bacteroidales bacterium
TATCAGAATAATAATGGATACAACTACGGGCAACAATTACGTTTATTGATCAGAATAAAAGATCAACCCGAAATTAAAAACTTTTATCGCATATTTGTGAATACGGATATAGAAATACAAATTGATCCGGAGTATGCCAAATATCATGATTTACCAGAAACGCATACATTGTCTTATAAAACCATGGATACTGACGACCCGGCAATTACCAATGGAACACCCAAAAACAATTACAATACAGATTTTGCTGAGATGGAATTCATGCAGAATTATTATAATATTTTTACTGATGATTTATTCACAAACTCAGAATACACTTTGAATGTATATATTCCATATCCTTCTATTTCAGGGTTTTATTACGGGTATAGTTATAATTATGTAGACCCCAAATACATAAAATTACACAAAACTAAAGTAACTATCCGTTTGCAGGCTCTTTCTCCGGAATTATATCAATATTACAATTCGTTACAAAAGTTTTTATATCATACTGATGATGTTATTGAACCATTCAGGGTTTTCAATAACATTGAAGGAGGAATTGGTATTTTAGGATCAATCAATCAGTTACGATATGTTGTTTATGAGAAGGAAAATGAGCAGGTCCTTCCTTGAAGTTCCACCTATCATTGAAATATAAATAACATCTGATTTTTTAAAGTGAACCCCAAAAGTTTTGCCTAACTTTTGGGGTTCACTTTAATTATAGTTTAACTATTTTCAGTTATTATTATTTTGGCATTACCATTTTATTGAAATCAGTTTCTTTCAAAGGAATTTTCCATGTCCATTTGTTCGTTTCATCAGGTTTAATTGTAACCGCCAATGCAGCAAGGAAGTTGCCACCTTTTTCGTAAGTTTTACGATCAAGAGTATCTCCCCAACGTTTGAAATCAAACCAATCGAAACCTTCTCCCCACAATTCAATAGCACGATACAATTTTATTTCGTTCAATAAATCAGCACCTGTTTTAGTACAAGCATATTGAGCATCCCTGCCACTTCCTTTTGTCAATTCTACCAATACAGATTGTGCTTTTGACGCATTATTCAGGAAGTATTCAGCTTCAGCCTCGATCAGGTACATTTCAGAAGAACGGAAATGGTTCAAATTTCCAACTCCCGGCATGTCATTTGCCTTAATTTTGAATTGCATATAAGCATATACAGAAGCAGCAGCATCCAGAGCAGGATATAATTGAAAAGCTTTTGCTTTCAATTGAGCTGAAGCAAGACCGCTTGCTGTAGTATAAGTATATCCTGTAGGATCCAGGAACAGAGCTTTGCGCATATCTGTTACCGGTATTTTTTCAAAGATTTCCTTACTAATACACTTAGGATAAGTACGCACATTACTTGCAGTAGAGTTGTATCCTATATAAGCGTGGTAAGAATAAAAATATAAAGTTTCATCTACAGAACTGAAAGTTCCCCATATCCACTCCTGATTTGGGTTACAAAATCCGGCTTTATAGTCTGCTACGCTCATTAATGGGTATCCTTCGCGAGCTAATTTAGCATTTGAAGACGCTTTTGTATAATCCTGACGATTCAAAGCTGCTCTGGCATAAGTTGCATAAGCTACATTGATATTCGGACTGAAAAAATCACCGCTTTTTCTGGATTTTCCACTGCTTTTGTACATACTTATGGCATCATCCAAATCTTTATAAATTTGATTGTAGGTCTCAAGCAAAGTAGAAAGAGGTAAATCACCATTTGAAAGATCCAAACGTAAAACCAATCCGTCAGTAGCACCATTATTAGAATCCGACCAGCGATAGCTGTACAGTTGAGCCAACATCATATATGCATAAGCACGAAATGTCAAAGCCTGAGCTTTAATAAATTGTTTGTCGGTTGCAGGACCAGATGCAGCATCTATATATGCAACAATAGCATTTGCATTGCCTAGAATTCTATAATAGTAGTACCATGGATAATAGTTATACATACTACTTGTTGATTCATGGTATGTAGAGTTAATAATGCTGGACCAACCTGGTAAATTGACATAAAAATTATTACCAGGATAGTTTCCATACCACATTTTGATAGTTCCTTCTCCATTCATACCTTGATTACCAAGGTACTGCATAGTCATTAATTTACAAATTCCATTAATGGCCAAAGCCGCATTATCAGTTGTTTCAAAGACAACACTAGTCCCGGTAGCTGACGTTGGTTCCGTATTTAAATAATCATCCGAACAACTTGCAAAAAATGGAATCAAGATGATTACTGTTAATATATGTTTAATATTTTTCATATTTTAAATTATTTATTATTCAATCAGTTATCTTTTTTTAAAATTGAACATTAAGTCCCAGAGAGTACACCCTTGGAGTAACCATATAATTATAGTTTGTTCCATTAAAAGATTGTTGAGGATTCATACCTTGCAATGAAGTAAAGGTAACCAAGTTTTCAACAGTCAAATTGATAGTCAACCCATTTATATCCATCTTGTTAACTAAACTTTTTGGAAGAGAATAGCCCAAATTGATATTTTTCAAAACAAGATACGATGCATCCTGTAAAAAGCGGGTGGATGTTGAGTTATTATATTGACTACGAGCATAATCAATAACAGGAGTTCCATTTGGATCGATACGATTAGGAGAAGTTTCCGTCATTCCTGCAGGTACATCAGACCATGAATTCAAAATATCTTTGTGCATTGCACTCGGAGATCCGCTCATTGACATTAATCCCTGATATGTGTAATCGATAATTTTTCCACCAATACCATACGTGAATAATACTCCCATATTGAAATTTTTCCAACGAAGTGCAGTATTGAAACTACCGGTAGCATCAGGAATTGCAGATCCACTCCAATTTCTTTCGGCATAAGTAGTATAGGTAGTATAGTTTACACCATTAACTTGTACAACATACTGAGAAGGCAATGCTGTCTTTCCTTCTACAGGAGTACCAATATAATAATTGTCGTAATTAGGTTTGTATAAGCAGTTTCCTGTCATCTGATCCACCCCTACATACTGGTACATCCAATAATCATACATTCCATGGCCAATCATATATTTTTTTGTTCCGTCAATAATACCATTTTCCTTATTTTCATCAGGCAAACTTAATATTTCATTTTTATATGAAGTAACATCAAGTCCGACACTCCATTTCAAATTTTTATCATTGACAATATCATAATTCAATCCGATTTCGACTCCTCTGTTGGCTATTGAACCGATATTTTTAGTAAGAGTTGCTACGGCACTGGAACTCGATGTTGCACCTGCTGATAATGGCAAATTCACATCAAATAACAAATCTCTTGAACGTTTGTCAAAGTATTCTAAAGAAAAATCCAGTCTATTTAATAAACGACCTTCTAATGCAACACCAAAAGAAGTTGCAGCTTCCCATTTTATATTAGTTGCTTCATTTTGGGATTTATACAATGCACCCATATTGGAATTCTGACTCATAGAATACAAAGCCATGTATCCATAATAACCGACACCGCCGTCATTACCGACTTCTCCATAAGCAGCACGAAGTTTCATAAAATTGATTTTATCTTTCAGACCAAGCATAAAGTCTTCTTTTGAGATAATCCAGTTTCCTCCTGCCGACCAAAAATTACCCCAACGATGATCAGGGTGAAAACGGGAAGAACCATCCCTTCTGAATGAAGCATCTGCAAAATATTTTTCATTATAATTATAACGACCTCTGACAAAGTAACTTTCTGATTTCAAGTTGTCCTGATATCCGTCTATTGAAGTTAAAACTTTAAAATTAATCAGATCTGTTTTACCTGGAAACACTTCATTTGCTTTTCTAAGGTATGTATAGTTCCGTTCCCATGCCCAATTTTCATGTCCGGCAATAACATCAACATAATGGCTTTCGTTAAATGTACGTCCCCATGTTAGTTGTTGTTGGAAAGTGTATTCTTTATATCGATAAGATTCACGTCCGGCACGACCATTATTACCGGATCCGTCACCTATTTTTGCATTTTCATAGATTTGTTGTTCGCTGGTACGATTATTTAAGTCACCTTTAACTGTGAATTTGAAATCTTTCAGGAATGTAACAGTAGCATACAATAAACCATCCAGGGTATTACGATAACCTCTATCCATGTTCAGTTCGTTCTCCCAGACTACGTGTCTTGCCAGGAATTGAGGACGTGCATAAAGGGACCCTGCATCATATTGTTTATTTCCGGTTCCATCCATAATATAATTACCTGTTGTCATATCATGTAAGTGTATCGGATAAATAGGTGCAATATCACGACAGAACATGAATGGGTTTGTAAATGAATCCGATGAATCTCCGTTAGAACGGTTTGTTACCTGATAAGAACCAGATAATGAAAATCCTGTTGTGAACCATTTCTTGGGAGTCAATTCTACTTTAGAACGACCGGTAAACCGTTCAAATCCGGAATTTTTAAAATATCCTTGCTCATCCAGATAACTAGCTGAGAACAGATAATTAGCTTTAGCAGTTGATCCGTCACCACTGATAGAATATTCTTGTCTGTAACCTTTTCGTTCCATTGGTTCATACCAATCTAAATCACCGGCATAACCGTCACGAATCTTAGCATCAGCAAACAACTTACCATTGGCATCAAATAATTCATTGTTTGCCTTATTATATATATTATAGCGTAATTGATCTGAAACCAGGGATGCATTTGTTTTTGCATTTGCAAGTTCTTTTGTAGGATAATCTTTAGGAAGTGATGTCATCAGGTTGTTTCTGTATCCCATCCACATAGCCTCCATAAATTCGTTGGCATTAAGACGATCATAGTCTTTTAGTCCTCTTTCAAAAATACCCTGATTAATATTCAAGCGAATATTTAAACCTTCATTACGACTTTTTTTTGTAGTGATCAAAATTACACCATTGGAAGCTTTTGTTCCGTAAAGAGCAGCAGATGCAGCATCTTTCAACACAGACATACTTTCAATATCCTGTGGATTCAGGTCGGAGATATTTCCTCCGAAAGGAACACCATCTAAAACATAAAGAGGTGAATTAGTACCATTAATTGTCGTAAAACCACGGATCCGAATAGCAGGATCACTTCCCGGTTGGCCATAAGTGTTATTAACCTGAACCCCTAAGGTTCCTTCCAATACCGCAGCCACACTTGTTACCGGTCTTTTTTCAATGACTTTGGCATCAACCGAAGTAACAGCTCCTGTCAGAGCAACCTTTTTTGACTGTCCGTAAGCAACCGTCACAACAACCTCTTCCAAGGCCTGTTCATCGTTTTGCATTACAATTTTCATCGATCCGGGTTTGGCCGGTACATCCTGGTCTTTCATACCCAGATACTTGAACGACAATACAGCTGAAGCACTGGATACATTCAATTGGAATGTACCATTCTCTGTTGTATAAGTTCCTTGTGAAGTCCCCTTCACTGATACGGAAACTCCGGGAATCGGTTCGCCGGATTCATCAACAACAACGCCTGAAACTTTGGTGTTTTGTGCCATAGCCACCCCAAAGCCTACAATTAAGCATAATAACAATAAGAACTTTTTCATAAAAATTTAATAAATTGATATTGAGTGAAAATATTTGTTAATATCATGTGTTATTTGTAAAAAAATGCAAAATTAAACAGATAAATATAAAATCACAAAAAATATCATAATAAAAACTATACTTTTTTACATTTATGTATTAATAAAATTTAATTTTTCATTTTTTTTTGTTATTTCAAACATAATACTCTACATTTGTAGAAAATACTCTAAAAATATAGAAATGAAACTGTCAAAATCAGAAGAACAATTAATGGAGATTATCTGGCAACAGGATAAAGCATTTATGAAAGATATTCTCGATAGTTATCCGGAACCCAAACCGGCTGTAACAACCGTTGCTACCCTGTTAAAAAGAATGCAGGATAAAGGTGTAATTGATTACCATGTTTTCGGGAATTCACGTCAATATTATCCGCTTATTAAAAAAGCAGATTATTTCAGAAAGTATGTGGGCAATATTGTCAAAGATTTTTTTGGAAATTCGAACCTGAAATTTGCTTCTTTCTTTGCATCATCCGATAATCTTACAAAAAAAGAATTGGAAGAGTTGAAGGGCATTATTGAAAAAGAAATAAATCGTAAAGAAGATGATAATTTATCTGATAAATAACCTGTTATGTGCATTTTTACTGTATCTCGCCTACTCTTTTTTACTTGAAGGCGAAAAAATGCATCATTTCAAAAGATGGTTTCTATTGGGAAGTCTCATTTTTTCAATGGTGATACCTTTAATAACTATAGACATTTCTTTTCTACAGATTAATGAACAGGTTCAAACATACCAGCTCTTATTCGAAGAAGCCGGTCTGGCACAACAACAGGAAATTATCAATGGCGCAACTGTTTTGTCGCCCGAACAGGTTACACCGAAAATCAGTCCGGCTTATCAGTTACCGGTTATTTTTGGTTCCATTTATTGCCTGATTACATCATTTTTCCTGCTTCGTTTTTTAAGAAATATATATATTATGAACACGCAGGGAAAAGGCTGTTCTTTTACCTGTTATCGGGGTGTGAAATTAGTATTGATTAGTGAACGTTTGACTCCGCATAGTTTTGGAAATTCCATTTATGTAAATAAAGATGATTATGAGCAGGGAAAAATTGCAGAAGAAATTTTGATTCATGAGTATTTCCATATTAAGCAAAAACATACTTTGGATATTATATTCATTGAATTACTGATCTCCTTATTTTGGTTTAATCCGTTCATGTATCTATTTAGAAACAAGATCAGATTAAATCACGAATTCCTTGCAGATGAAAGAGTTATTGAGCATAATAAATATATCATTCCTGCTTATCAAACATTATTAGTAAATACGATCGATCAACATAAGAGTACGCGCATCTCTTGTAATTTCAATTATTTAGAAACAAAAAAAAGACTGATTATGATGACAAAAAAAACATCTCCACGGAGAGCATTTTACAAAAAAGCAGTATTGGTTCCGGTGATTATTGCTGCGATCTGTATCTTTTCTGCAAAGACAACAGCAGGTATCTTGCCTGAAACAACTGGAGTAAAGCAAACCATTTCTAAGGTTGAGGAGCAAATAGTTACACCAGGAAAAGGTATTTCAGAATATGAACAAAATGAATACAACCAAATTGTTAGTAAGTATGGTAGCGAGGGAACAACTTCAAAAGGTTACACAAAGTGGGACTGGAAATCAACACCTCTTTCAAAAGAAGATAAGGATCGTTTATATGTCCTGTATGTTCAAATGACTAAAGACCAACGGATGAAACAAGT
>JAVBUX010000001.1:0-2883 GCA_031554915.1 Bacteroidales bacterium
AAATATTTATGCCGGAATAAATGAGCCGACACGAGGCCGGGTTTCAATGCCTAAAGAAGTAACGATAGGTTACCTGCCTCAACAAATGGTGCTTTCTGATTCAAGAACAGTGTTGGAAGAAGCCTCTCAGGCCTTTGAACATGTCATGCAGAAAGAAGCCGAAATCGAACGTTTGAATCTGGAATTGGCAGAGAGAACCGATTATGAATCAGAATCTTATCATAAATTGATCGATAAGGTTACTCTGCTTAGTGAGCAACTCCAAATGGAAGGGGCTTCCAATTTTCAGGCAGAAGTAGAACGTACTCTTATCGGATTGGGTTTTTCGAATGCGGATTTCAACCGTCTCACTCGTGAATTTAGCGGGGGGTGGCGTATGCGTATAGAATTGGCTAAGCTATTGCTTAAACGACCGGATATCCTTCTTTTGGATGAACCGACCAATCATTTGGATATTGAGTCGATTCAATGGTTGGAAAATTTTCTTTCCACGCGGGCTAATGCTGTTATTTTGGTCTCGCACGACCGGGCATTTATCGATGCCGTAACCCTGCGTACAATTGAAATTTCACTGGGTAAGATCTATGATTACCGGGTACATTATTCCAAGTATGTCGTTTTAAGAAAAGAACGCAGGGAACAGCAGATCCGTGCATATGAGAATCAACAAAAGCAAATTGAAGATACAGAGGCGTTTATCGAACGTTTTCGATATAAAGCCACTAAAGCTGTGCAAGTACAAAGCCGGATTAAACAACTTGAAAAAATAGATCGCCTGGAAATAGATGAAGAGGATACTTCTCGTTTACGTTTGAAATTTCCACCATCTCCACGCTCCGGTTCCTACCCGGTAATTATGGAAGATCTTTCTAAAAGTTATGGTAATCATGTTGTGTTTAAAGATGCAACATTGACGATAAACAGAGGGGATAAAGTCGCTTTTGTTGGAAAGAACGGAGAGGGAAAAACAACTTTGGTTAAATGTATCATGGAAGAAATTCCATACAACGGAAAATTACAGTTAGGTCATAATGTGAAAATTGGCTATTTTGCTCAGAATCAGGCAGATTTGTTGAATCCGAATTTTACCGTTTTTGAAACAATTGATCATGTTGCGGTAGGGGATGTCCGAACAAAAATACGTGATATATTAGGGGCGTTTATGTTTGGAGGAGAAGCTTCCGACAAAAAGGTAGGAGTTCTTTCCGGAGGAGAGCGTACACGTTTGGCAATGATTAAATTATTGCTGGAACCTGTCAATTTTCTGATTCTGGATGAACCGACCAACCATTTGGATATGCTTTCGAAAGATATGTTGAAAGATGCCCTGAAAGCCTTTGACGGAACACTTGTAGTTGTTTCTCACGACCGGGAATTTCTTGATAGCCTGGTGGATAAAGTTTATGAATTTGGAAATAAACAAATCAAGGAGCATCTAGGTGGAATTTATGAATTTCTTGAGAGAAAAAAACTGGATAACCTGAAAGAATTAGAGCGAAAAAATCTTCCTGAAAAAGAAGGTAAACCTATTGATAGTCAGACTGAAAATAAGATGTCTTACGAGGAACGAAAAGAATCTCAACGACAGTTACGGCGACTGGAAAAAAATGTAGAAGACAGCGAGAAAATAATTGAAAATTTAGAGCAGGAAATCAAAGAAATAGAGCTAACTTTGTCCGCCCCGGAAAATGTGACAAATGACTTGTTAATAAGACATGGAGCACTCCAGAAGCAGTTGGAGGAAGCTTTAGAGCAATGGACTAAGGCCACAATGGAATTGGAAGGAATTAAAAAATAATATTTTATGAAACAAGCTTTTTTTTATTTAGCAACATGTGCAGTACTTGCTACCGCTTGTACTGGAGGAAGTAAGAGTACTCAAGCTCAGGTAGAGGGTGTATCTGTTACCAATATGGATACCACTGCTATTGCCGGTGATGATTTTTATCGTTATGCTTGTGGTGGATGGATCGATGCTAATCCGTTGAAACCCGAGTTTTCCCGTTTTGGCACTTTTGATCACTTACGTGAAACAAGTCAAGAGCAAGTAAAAGCATTAGTAGAAGAATTATCTTCAAAAGAAAACAAAGCAGGAAGTGCTGCTCAAAAAATTGGAGATCTTTATAAAATAGCGACTGACAGTGCAAAATTGAATACTGACGGAGCTGCACCACTGAAAAAATATATAGATGAAGTAAATGCGATTCAAAATAAATCAGAATTGAGCGCTTTTATTGCGAAAATGTTCCGCAATGGTATGTCGCCATTCTTTTCAAATTATGTGTATGCAGATGATATGAATAGTTCAATGAATATCTTCCACATTAATCAGGGAGGATATAAAATGGGCGATCGCGATTATTATCTTGAAAAAGATCCTCGTTCAGAAGAACTTCGTACCAAATATGCAACATTGATTAACACCATGTTTACTTTGGCTGGTTTTGATGCCCAAAAAGCTAAAGCTGCGGAAACAGCCATTATGAAGATCGAAACCCAATTGGCAACAGCAGCATATCCACGTGTTAAATTGCGTAATCCATTAGATAATTACCATAAGATTACAGTTGCTGAATTGCAAAAAACATCCCCTGCAATAGAGTGGGTGGCGTTTTTCAATACTTTAGGTTTGAAAGATATTAAAGATTTGAATCTTGGTCAACCGGAGCCTTTGGCTGAAGTGAGCAAGGTAATCAATTCGGCTTCATTGGAAGATATAAAATACTATCTGAATTGGAGTGTTATCGCATCTGCTGCATCGTATTTGAGTGATGATTTCAGTAATGCCAGCTTTGAATTTTATGGGAAAGCTCTTTCCGGTCGTCAGGAATTGAAAGCTCGTTGGAAACGTGCTATTGATGTTGTTGACGGAACTTTAGGAGA
>JAVBUX010000073.1:0-5363 GCA_031554915.1 Bacteroidales bacterium
TATTGCAGATTATCTGACGAGACTTAGGAACGCCATCATGGCAAAACACAGAGTGGTGGAAGTTCCTGCCTCAAATTTAAAGAAAGAGATCACTAAGATCCTTTTCGACAAAGGCTACATCTTGAATTACAAGTTTGTAGATGAAGGTCCTCAGGGCTCAATCAAAATTGCCTTGAAGTATGACCCGGTAAATAAAGTGAACGCAATCAAAAGCCTGAAGAGAGTTTCTACTCCAGGTTTGCGTCAGTATGTCGGTTACAAAGAGATGCCCCGCGTATTGAATGGATTAGGTATTGCCGTACTTTCCACTTCTAAGGGAGTAATGACAGACAAAGAAGCCAGAGATCAGAAGGTCGGTGGCGAAGTATTATGTTTTGTTTATTAATTTAGGAGGAAAAAGTATGTCAAGAATAGGAAAACTACCAATCAAAATCCCAGCCGGAGTAACATTCACAATGAAAGACAATGTGGTGACGGTAAAGGGTCCAAAAGGTGAATTATCTCAGGAAGTAAATCCGGTTATTAAATTAGAATTGGAAGACGGAGTATTAAACGTTTCCCGTCCGAACGATGAAAAACAAAATCGTGCATTGCATGGTTTGTATCGTTCTTTGATCAATAATATGGTTGTAGGTGTATCTGAAGGTTACAAGAAAGAACTTGAATTAGTAGGTGTTGGTTACCGTGTAACAAATACTGGAAACTTGTTGGATCTTGCTTTGGGTTATACTCACAATATTTATATGATGTTACCTCCAGAGATTAAAGTTGAAACCAAGAGTGAACGTAATAAAAATCCGATGATCATTCTGGAATCAGCTGACAAACAATTAATTGGACAGATCTGTGCAAAGATCCGCTCATTCCGTAAAGTGGAACCATACAAAGGAAAAGGTATCCGTTTTGTTGGTGAAGTGGTTCGCAGAAAGTCTGGTAAGTCAGCTAGTAAATAATTTTAAAAACTGGAAATTATCATGACAACAAAAGAATTAAGAAGAATCAAGATAAAACAACGTGTGCGCAGACATATATCTGGTACAAATGAGTGCCCACGTTTGACCGTATTCAGAAGCAACAAACAAATTTATGCTCAGGTAATTGACGACCTGACCGGAAAAACTTTGGCAACCGCTTCTTCAGTAGGCATTACAGATAAAGCTCCTAAAAAAGAAATCGCATCTAAAGTAGGAGAGTTGATTGCTCAAAAATCTAAAGAGGCAGGTGTTCAAGCCGTAGTTTTTGATAGGAATGGTTATTTGTACCATGGTAGAGTTAGAGAATTGGCTGAAGCTGCTCGCAAAGGCGGACTTAAATTTTAATAAGAAATGGCGATGAATAATAAAATAAAGTCAACAAACGACTTGGAATTAAAAGACAGATTAGTTGCCATCAATCGTGTAACTAAGGTTACAAAAGGAGGACGTACCTTTAGCTTCGCAGCTATCGTGGTTGTTGGAAACGAAGATGGTATCATTGGCTGGGGTTTAGGAAAAGCCGGTGAAGTAACTGCTGCTATTGCCAAAGGGGTAGAAGCAGCTAAGAAAAATTTAATTAAAGTTCCTATTTATAAAGGCACTATTCCTCACGAACAACTTGCAAAATTCGGTGGAGCTCAGGTTTTTATTAAACCAGCAACTCACGGAACCGGGGTTAAAGCCGGAGGTGCGATGCGTGCAGTATTGGAAAGTGTTGGAGTTACAGACGTTTTGGCAAAATCAAAAGGATCTTCAAACCCTCACAACTTGGTGAAAGCGACTATCGCAGCACTGAATGAGTTGAGAGATCCTGCTATGGTTGCACAGAACAGAGGAGTATCAGTAGAAAAAGTATTCAAAGGTTAATCAGGAGGAAAATTTATGGCAACTATTAAAATTAAACAAGTAAGAAGTCGTATCAATTGTCCGAAAGATCAAAAAAGAACTTTGGATGCGTTGGGACTCCGTAAGCTGGGACGTGTGGTTGAACTTGAAGCTAATCCTGCAGTGTTGGGAATGGTGAATAAAGTAAAACACTTAGTTTCAGTTGAGAAATAATAACGAACGAGAATTAGGAAATTTTAAATTTTAATTGAATATGAATTTATCAAATCTAAAGCCTGCTGCAGGTTCCGTTAAGACCGGAAAAAGAATCGGACGTGGTCCGGGTTCTGGTTTGGGAGGAACTTCTACAAAAGGTCATAAAGGACAGAAATCAAGATCCGGTTATTCAAGAAAGATCGGTTTTGAAGGAGGTCAGATGCCTATCCAAAGACGTTTGCCTAAGTTTGGTTTCAAAAATATCAACAGAGTTGAATATAAAGCAATCAACCTTGAAACTTTGCAACAACTTGCAGAGAAAATAAATGCAACTAAAATTGGCATTGACGAATTAGTGAACGCCGGATTTATTTCTTCAACACAATTGGTGAAAATCCTTGGTAAAGGTAGTGTTTCTGCTAAACTGGAAGTGACGGCTCATGCCTTCTCTAAATCAGCAGAAGCTGCTATTCAAGCTGCAGGAGGTTCAGTTGTAAAACTCTAAACATAATGAGAGCAATTGAAACAATAAAAAATATATGGAAGATTGAGGATTTGAGAAATCGGATCCTCACCACTTTCATTTTGATCGTAGTATATCGTTTTTTGTCGGTCATAACATTGCCGGGAATTAACCCAGCAGACTTAACCGCTTTGCATAATCAAACGTCAAGCGGTTTGATGTCTTTGTTGAATATGTTCTCCGGAGGTGCATTCTCTCATGCTTCTATTGTTGCATTGGGAATTATGCCTTACATTTCGGCTTCGATCGTTATTCAGTTGTTGACCATCGCTATCCCGTCTTTTCAAAAAATGCAGAGAGAAGGGGAGAGTGGTCGTCGAAAAATCAATCAATATACACGTTACCTGACATTAGTTATTTTGCTGTTGCAGGCTCCTGCTTATTTGATCAACCTGAATGTACAAATGAGTCATGGAGGTGCTTCTATGCCGGCTGGAATGTGGTTTACAGTATCTTCAACAATTATTTTGGCTGCAGGGTCCATGTTTGTGTTATGGTTGGGTGAAAGAATCACTGACAAAGGAATTGGAAATGGAATTTCATTTGTAATTCTTGTAGGTATCCTGGCTCGTTTGCCACATGCTTTGTTCCAGGAGTTCATATCACGGCTTAGTGATTTTGGAGGACTAGTGATGTTCCTTGTCGAAATTGTATTCTTGTTGTTTGTTATTGCAGGTGCTATTCTGTTGGTTCAGGGAACCCGTAGAATACCGGTACAATATGCTAAACAAATGGTCGGAAATAAACAATTCGGAGGCGCTCGTCAGTATATTCCTTTGAAAGTGAATGCTGCGAATGTAATGCCTATCATTTTTGCACAGGCTATTATGTTTGTTCCTATCACTTTATTAGGTTTTGGTAATGCTGGCCCTGATAATTTTTGGGTTAAGTTATTTCAACCCTTAACCGATCATACCAGTATTGCATATTGTGCTACATTTGCATTGTTGATTATTGTATTTACATATTTCTATACTGCAATCACAATTAATCCTAATCAGATGGCGGAAGATTTGAAACGTAATAACGGATTCATCCCGGGTATCAAACCAGGAAAGAAGACTGCTGAGTATATTGATGAAATTATGTCGAGAATTACATTCCCCGGATCATTTTTCCTTGCATTAGTGGCTATTATGCCCGCTTTTGCTCAAATGTTCGGTATCAAACAAGAGTTTGCTCAATTTTTTGGAGGAACTTCGCTTTTGATTCTTGTCGGTGTGGTTCTGGATACTTTACAACAGGTGGAGAGCCATTTGTTGATGCGCCATTATGATGGTTTACTGAAATCAGGAAGGATAAAAGGTAGACAAGGTTCTGCTTATTAATAAAATGATCTATCTCAAGACTGACGAGGAAATTGAATTGATGAGGGTTGCTAACCTGATGGTCAGTGCTACTCATGCAGAGGTTGCAAAATATATTGCTCCTGGTGTGAAAACGATTCAATTGGATCGGATTGCTGAGCAGTTTATTCGGGATAATGGAGGTACTCCATTGTTTTTAGGATATAACGGATTTCCAAATACCCTTTGCATCTCGGTCAACGAACAGGTAGTCCATGGAATACCTTCGGATTATGAATTAAAAGACGGAGATATCATTTCAGTAGATTGCGGGGTTAAGAAAAACGGATATTGCGGAGATTCAGCTTATACTTTTTGTGTCGGAGATGTAACTCCTGAAGTTCAACGTTTGTTGAAAATTACAAAGGAAGCTTTGTATGAAGGAATTAAATATGCGATAGAAGGTAAGAGGATCGGAGATATCAGCAATGCGATTCAGACTTATTGTGAAAGCAATGGTTACGGAGTAGTAAGGGAATTGGTCGGGCACGGTATCGGAAGAGAAATGCACGAAAGTCCGGAAGTTCCGAATTATGGAAAGAAGGGTTACGGACCGTTATTGAAAAACGGGATGTGTATTGCAATCGAACCGATGATAAATCTCGGTAAACGGAATGTGATTTTTGAAAAAGATGGATGGACAGTTCGTACTGCGGATCGGAAACCATCGGCACATTTTGAGCATACAGTTGCAATCCGACCGGGGAAAGCTGATATTCTTTCGTCATTTGAGTTGATAGAACAGGTTTTAAATAAATAAGAGAATTAATTTATGGCTAAGCAGTCAGCAATTGAACAAGACGGCACTATTGTAGAAGCATTGTCAAATGCAATGTTTAAAGTCGAACTGGAAAATGGACATGAGATTACCGCTCATATTTCAGGGAAGATGAGGATGCACTACATCAAAATTCTTCCGGGAGATAAGGTAAAAGTGGAAATGTCTCCATATGATTTGACAAAGGGCCGTATTTCATTCAGATATAAATAAAATAAAAAAATACAGACATGAAAGTTAGAGCTTCATTAAAGAAACGGACTGATGATTGTAAAATCGTCAGAAGAAAAGGACGTTTGTACGTGATCAACAAGAAAAATCCAAAGTTTAAACAACGTCAAGGATAATTTTTATTATTTTTGCAAAAAAATTCATTAAAGAATGGCAATAAGAATAGTTGGGGTAGATTTGCCTCAAAATAAGAGAGGAGAAATTGCTTTGACTTATATCTTTGGGATTGGTCGCAGCAATGCAAATAAGATTTTAACAGAGGCAGGTATCGATAAAGATATCAAAGTAAAAGATTGGACTGATGACCAGGCAGCAGCAGTGCGTGAGTATATCGGTGCTAATTTCAAAGTGGAAGGGGATCTTCGCTCTGAGGTTCAGTTGAATATCAAGCGTTTGATGGATATCGGATGTTATCGTGGCGTACGTCACCGTATCGGACTCCCCGTAAGAGGTCAAAGTACCAAAAACAA
>JAVBUX010000040.1:0-5744 GCA_031554915.1 Bacteroidales bacterium
TTATGCTTCATACTAAGGACTGATTTTGGCCGGTTATCAGGGATGGTTCTGAGTTACTTACGATTGCATTATTTATTCGGATGAAAAGAATGTCAGAATCGATATGTGGCCTGATGTAAGCGAATACGAAAAAACATATCCTACAGGGTTGAAACTGGCTGATGGTTCTGTTGCCCGCTTTTTTAATTCAGCAGATAAAAGTACTGTTGATCTTCATTTCAAATGGATGAAAGAATACGGTGTGGATGGTGTCTTTGTACAACGTTTCTTCAATACAACAAGAACTCCTGAGACCAGAAAAAATTCATCAGTTGTTTTACAACATGCAATAAATGCAGCTTCTGTCAACAACAGGGCAATTGCCGTTATGTACGACTTATCCGGATTAAAAGCCCGTGGCGAAGATTGTTCATCAATTATGGAAGATTGGAAATTCCTGGTGGATGAACTTAAGGTTACAAACCAAGCGGGAGCTAAAACGTACCTGCATCATAATGGCAAACCACTTGTTGCAATATGGGGTATTGGCTTTCCTGATCGTCCATACGACATTCGTAACATCGGTTTGGAAAGACTAATCGATTTCTTAAAAAATGACCCTCAATACGGAGGTTGTTCTGTAATGTTAGGGATTCCCACATTCTGGCGTGAACTGAATGCTGATTGCATACACGATCCTTATTTACACAATATCATCAAAAGAGCAGACATTATCCTTCCCTGGATGGTACAACGTTTCTCCCCTCTGTTGCACAATGATATGGATCGCTATCGTGATGTTATGCTGGAAGATATAAAATGGTGCCACAATGCAGGTATTGATTATGTACCTTGTGTTACACCGGGATTTAGCTGGCATAACCTCAGCCGTTTCGAATTCCCCGACGATATCAAACCTTCCGGATCTATTCCTCGTCAGGGAGGACGTTTTTACTGGCAACAAATCTCGACAGCTATCAATTCCGGTGCAGAAATGATCTATGTAGCTATGTTTGATGAAGTTAATGAAGGAACTGCCATATTCAAATGCTCTGATAATCCTCCGGTAAGCGATATCGCAAAATTCGTAGGTATAGATGGAAAACCCAGTGACTGGTACTTATGGTTGACCGGAGAAGCAGCAAAAATGCTTCGCAAGGAAATTCCTTTGAATCTGAAAATGCCTGAAAGAAAATAAAACACAAATAAATTTATTATGAAACGACTTTTCATTGCACTATTAATTATTCCTTTTCTTGGTTTTTTTTCGTGCATCCAACAAGGAGAAGCAGCAAAAACGCCGGTAGATTATGTCAATCCGTACATGGGAAATATCAGTCACTTACTTGTCCCCACCTACCCGACAATCCATCTGCCTAACAGCATGTTAAGAGTTTACCCTGAAAGAAGTGATTATACTTCCGATCAGATCAAGGGACTACCTGTAATTGTCACCAGTCACAGGGGAAGTTCTGCATTTAACATCAGTCCGGTACAATCAGACGATTCAGCATTGGTCCCTGTCGTTAATTACACCTACGATCAGGAAAAAATCACTCCTTATAATTATCATGTATTTCTTGACGAAAAACTAATCAATGTTGGATATGCTCCATCCCATCAATCAGGAATTTATGAAATTACTTTCGAAAAAGAAGGTAATAACATGCTGATACTCAACACTCGGAACGGAGGGGTTAACATCACTCCCGAAGGCATTTCCGGGTGCCAAAATATCAGGGGCATGAAAGGCGTCGAGATGAAAGTTTATGTGTTTTTTGAAACTCAGGAAAAACCGGTTTCTGCAGGAATTTTAGTCGATGGCAAATCTGACACTTCAATTCAATCTGCCGAAGGTCGAAACCAAGCTGTCGTATTGGATTTCGGAACTCAAAAAACAATCCACCTGAGATATGGTGTTTCATTTATCGATGTGCAACAAGCTCAGAAGAACCTGAGTCGTGAAATTAATACATACGATTATAAAGTTGTTGCTCAAAAAGCCAAAGATATCTGGAATGAAACATTAAGCAAAATAGAAGTAAAAGGTGGTACCGAGAATGAAAAAACAGTATTCTACACCTCCCTTTACAGAACTTACGAACGCATGATCAACATTTCGGAAGACGGTCGCTTTTTCAGTGCTTTCGATGGAGGAAACGTTCACGATGACAAAGGAACTCCTTTCTACAACGACGATTGGATTTGGGATACTTACCGTGCTGTGCATCCATTACGTATCCTTATCGAGCCGAAAATGGAGCAAGATATGATCAATTCCTATATCCGTATGGCTCAGCACTCAAAAGAAGGATGGATGCCGACTTTCCCGGAAGTTACCGGCGACAGTCACCGGATGAATTGTAATCACGCTGTTTCTGTAGTTTGGGATGCATACTGCAAAGGGCTGAGAGGTTTTGAACTGGAACAGGCATATATTGCTTGTAAAAAAGCTATCATGGAATCTACATTGATTCCATGGGTCAGAGCTGAAGCCGGTATTTTAGACAATTTTTATAAAGAAAATGGATATTTTCCTGCCTTAAAAGAAGGAGAAGCCGAAACAGTAAAAGAAGTCAATCCCGGAGAAAAAAGACAAACTGTTGCTGTAACTACAGGAACATCATTCGACCATTGGTGTTTATCACAAATTGCCAAAGAGCTGAATTTACAGGAAGATTACAAATATTTTCTGAAAACTTCATACAACTATCGTAACTTGTATAACGCTGAAACAGGATTCTTCCACCCAAAAGATAAAGACGGTAAATTCATCGAACCTTTCGACTACCGTTTCTCCGGAGGTCAGGGGGCTCGTGATTATTATGATGAAAATAACGGATGGGTATATCGTTGGGACGTACAACACAATCCAGCTGATTTGATCCGCCTGATGGGTTCACCGGAAACATTCATTAAAAATATGAATCAAACTTTCAGAGAGCCTCTGGGTAAAGGCAAATACTCTTTCTACACTACCCTGCCCGACCATACAGGGAATGTAGGACAATTCTCAATGGCAAATGAACCGTCATTACATATCCCATATCTATATAATTATGCAGGACAACCATGGATGACTCAAAAAAGGATCCGTACGCTCCTTAATCAATGGTTCCGCAATGACTTGATGGGAGTTCCCGGAGATGAAGATGGCGGCGGACTGTCTGCTTTCGTCGTATTTTCTTCTATAGGATTTTATCCTGTAACTCCCGGTATGCCTGTATATAATATCGGAAGCCCAATCTTCAGTTACACCAGGATGAAACTGGGCAACAATAAATACTTTGAAATTGAAGCAATTAACTGCTCAGACGAAAACAAATACATCCAATCCGCAACGCTCAATGGTAAAACCTGGGACAAACCCTGGTTTTCTCATGACGATATAAAAGACGGTGGCAAATTGGTGCTCATAATGGGAAATAAAGCAAACACTAACTGGGGAAGCAAACCTGAAAATGTACCTCCTTCAGCAGAAAAAATAGACTAACAAACGATCACTTAAAAATAGAACTGATGAAAAATCGCACCACATCAAACAGTCCTTAGATATACTTTACGGACTGTAAGACAAACTGGAACTCAATTTTTATTGAGAATCTTACGAATAACTAATTTACATTTTTATTAAATTCAACTTATTTAATTTATGAAAATCCATTTATTGAAAAAACTGAGAAAGAGAACATCTTCTCTTTTCTCAAAAAATTCGGGCATTCGAATTTTTGTGACGTTGATGCTTTGCTTTGGATCTATTCTATGTGGATATGCTCAAACCACAAAAAAAATCACAGGAAAAGTATCGGATGAAACGAACGAAGCCGTTATCGGAGCAAGCGTTACTATCGGCAAAGGATCCGCTATTGGTACTACAACTAATGTAAATGGCGAATTCAGTCTGGATGTTCCGGCAAATACAACCCATCTGCTTATCTCCAGTATTGGTTATGAACCTCAGACTGTTAATATTCAGAATAAAACTGTTATTAATGTTGTAATGCTGGAATCATTACAACTACTGGATGAGGTTGTAGTTGTAGGTTACGGAACTCAAAAGAAAGCAACGTTGACGGGTTCTGTTGTAGCTGTGAACAATGAACAAATCATGACCACAAAGAGTGGAAACATGCAAAACATGCTTACCGGTAAACTCCCTGGCTTGCGTGTTATACAAAAAACTTCTGAACCGGGACAATTTACAAACCAGTTCGATATCCGTGGTTTAGGAAACCCTCTTTTAGTTGTCGATGGAGTTCCTCGTGGAGATATGCCTCGTATGGATCCGAATGATATTGAAAGTGTTTCTATCCTGAAAGATGCGTCTGCGGCTATTTATGGTATGCGTGCTGCAAACGGAGTGGTTCTGATCACCACTAAAAAAGGGGAAAAAGGAAAAGCTCAGATTGAATATTCGGGTTACTATGGTATTCAGAGTCCTGCAGAAATGTTGCAACCCCTTGGCTCATGGGATCGTGCCATACTGTATAATGAAACAACTATGCGTAACACAAGTACTCCTACCAAAGAATACAGTCCTGAATATTTTGAAAAATTGAAAAGAGGAGAATTACCTAGCACCGATTGGTATGACGCAATATTGAGAAATAATGCTCCGCAACAACAACAAAATATCGGTATAAGCGGCGGAACAGATAAGAGTGATTACTATGTCAATTTCGGTTATACCGACCAGGGTAGTTTCTTTAAAACCAATTCAGCCAACTACAACCGATATAATTTACGGACAAACCTGAACGCACAAATAACTAAAGACCTGAAAGCTGGTATCAGACTGAATATGATGACGGATGAAACGAACCGTCAAAATATGTCAAGTTGGGAAATCTTCAAAATGTTATGGCGCTCCCGTCCAACGGATCCTTTGTACGCAAATAATACAGAGCCATATTTCTACCATCCTGACATAGAATTTAACCCATTAGCATCAATCTATCCTGATGTTTCCGGATATGTTTCTGACAAAAAGAACATATTCCAGTCTAACATGCAGCTGGATTATACAGTCCCGTTTATCAAAGGTTTGACTGCGACAGCAATGTTCAGTTACGATAAGACTTACAACGATAATGCAAACTATAAAAAAGAATACGCCGAATATCGCTACAACTCTGCAACTGAAGCGTATGAAGCAACTCTCAGACAAAGTAAAACGAATTTGAGCCGAGTATATTCTACCAGTTACTCTACTCTATGGAATGCGAGACTTAATTACCAGAATACATTCTCAAACATACACAATGTAAGTGCTTTGGTATTGTATGAAGAAAGTTATAACCAAGGATACGATTTCAGCGCTTTCCGTTATTTTGACATTCCTATCCCTTATCTTTTTGCTGGTAATACAGAAAACCAGGTAGCAAATGGAAGCGGCTTGAACGAAAACGCATCAAGAGCACTTGCAGGAAGATTTAATTATGATTACAAAGGCAAATATATGGCCGAGTTTTCTTTCCGTTACGACGGTTCTTCCAGATTCCCGAAAGGTGCACAATGGGGATTCTTCCCAAGTGCATTATTAGCCTATCGTATTTCTGAAGAATCATTTATTAAAGACAACGTTTCTTTCCTGAATAATCTAAAAATACGCGGAACATGGGGAAAAGTAGGAGATGATGATGCTTCCAGATTTCAATTTATAGAAGGTTATGACTATCCTCAAAACTATCACAACAAACAAAATGTACCGAGAGGTTATGTTTTCGGAAATACATTTGTCAATGCACTGGGATTCCGTAATGCTC
>JAVBUX010000092.1:0-30302 GCA_031554915.1 Bacteroidales bacterium
TTTAAGATGGATGAAAATGATGGCTTTGATTTTTGGTTGTGGCCGGATGTTGCTACATTTCCATCGGGACATACAGGGGAGCAAATGCGTCAGATTTATGGTTCTTTGATGATGGATGTTGTAACGCAAATGTACAGGAAAAAAAATCAAAGAACGTATGGTCTGGTAAGAGCCGCTAATGCAGGTACGAGTTCTTTCCCGTTTGTATTATATAATGATTATTATAATCATCGTGATTTTATTACAGCATTAGTTAATAGTTCTTTTATAGGAGTATTATGGACTCCGGAAGTGAGGGCTTCGAAAACCTCGGAAGAATGGTTGAGACGTATGCAAACCGTTTGTTTTTCTCCTCTGGCAATGTTGAATGCCTGGGCCGATGATACCAAGCCCTGGTCGTTTGATGATGTAGCTAAGGATGTAGAGACAATCGCTAAACTAAGAATGCAGTTGATACCATATCTTTATACCGCATTTGCAGATTATACTTTTTATGGTATCCCTCCTATTCGGGCCATGGAAATGGAAAAGGGATATCGAACGAGGAGTGAATTAATATCGGGAAATCTGGATGCAACAGATAATCCTTATGCTATGTCAGCAAAAAGCGAATGTAAAGATCAGTTTATGGTCGGTCCCAGTTTATTAATTGCTCCTCTATTTACAGGAGAAACATCTCGGGAAGTGATATTGCCTCAAGGTAATTGGTATGATTTCTATACGGGTGAATATATTGGTAATGGGGAAGTTATTGTAGCCTCTCCCGGATTAAGTAAAATTCCTGTTTATGTGAAAGACGGAGGAATTATTCCTTTGTATTCACCAATAACAAAACTGGATGGACAAAAGTATCCGTTGGAAATTCGTTGTTATGGGAATAAACCGTCGTCATATAGTTTGTATGATGACGACGGAGAAACATATAATTATGAAAATGGAGAATTCATTAGAATAGAATTAAAAAATGAAGTAATTAATGGTAAAAAAGAAAGTTTTGTTATAAAACCAGAAGGTAAAACATCATGGTCGTTCAATGAGTATAATTTTAGATGTATGACTCATAATGATAAAATTCAATGAAATTAAGTCGAAAGTTGGTTAAATATTTATTGGTTATCCCTTTTTTGTTTATGCTTCAGCAGACGAAGGTGTTGTATGCACAAGTACCCGAGATTCCTATTCCTTCAGCTTCGCAATTGCGTTGGCACGGGTATGAGCGGATTATGTTTATTCATTACGGACCTGCAGCTTGGCAGTCCCGTGAATATGATAATTTTACAACACCTCTCGACTGCTTGAAAATGGAGAATCTAGATACCGATCAATGGTGTCGGGTTGCAAAGTTATGGGGCGCAAAAATGATACTTTTTGTGGCAAAACATTGCGGAGGGTTCTGTTGGTGGCAAACTAAAACATCCGATTATGGTATCAAAGAAACTCCATGGCGGAATGGTGAAGGCGATGTGATGAAATGTTTGTCGGAATCATGTGCTAAATACGGTCTTGATCTTGGGGTTTATATATACCCGGGAGATGATCGGTGGGGGGCCGGAATTGGAAGTGGAGGAATTACAAAAGATCCGGATAAACAGGAAGCATATAACAAAATATTCAGGCAACAACTTATTGAAGTTTTGACAAAATATGGACCAATCAGAGAGGTTTGGTTTGATGGGAATTGCAAAATAGACATAAAAGATATACTGGGAAAATATGCTTCAGATGCAGTTATCTTTCAGGGTGAATGTGCCGATTTGAGATGGGTTGGTAATGAGGATGGATTTGCTCCGTATCCGAATTGGTACACGGTGAAAAAGAAAGATCTGATAACCGGCGTATCGACGGCTTTGCAATCTGATGTTAATGGCGACAGGTATGCTCCGGTAGAAGTCGATGTTCCCCTTCTGAAAAATGGGGGTCATAAATGGTTTTGGGCTCCTGGTTGCGATTCCTTATTAATGACAATAGATCAATTGATGAACCTATACTACAAATCGGTTGGAAGAGGCTCCGTTCTTTTATTGAATGCAACTCCTGATACCTCCGGAATTATTCCAAAAACACATGCTGATGTCTATGAGGCATTTGGAAAAGAAATAGCACGCCGGTTCGATAACCCGGTACAGTCAATTTCTGGAGTCGGAACTACGATGGAAATTCATTTTGATAAGCTGACAGACATTAATCATATAGTATTACAGGAAGATCTGTCCCAGGGACAACGTGTTCTGGCATATAATATACTGGTTAGCAGGGATGGAAATAGTTGGGATTCAATTTATACAGGGAGTTCCATCGGAAGTAAGAAAATAGATTGTTTTCCCACCCTTAGCTTAAGAAAGCTGAAAGTAAATATTACGAAATCAAAAGCCACACCTTGGATTAAGAGTTTTGCGGTTTACAATGTTACCGGTGATTTTAGTAAACAAATGGAAATAGGGCAGAAAGGAAGTCGTATGGTTGCCGGGACATGGCAGGCAAATGATTTTAATCCGGATCGTTGGGTAAATTTTGAAATAGAACTAACTTCCTATATGACAGGAGTAGGGGTCTATGAAGTTACATTTTCAAAACTGGCTTCAGATTATCTCAGCGGAAAATCCTCCGATCTGGATTTTAAAGATGTTGAACTAATAATGTATGGAGGAGTACAAAATTCTTCAATTACGTTTATTCCAGAGAGACAAACGTTTAGAATTACCCGCTCACAACAGACTCTCGATGAGTTTCCAACAATCCTGAAAGCCAAAGTAAAGAGTAAAGGGGCTACCTCTATGGGCGAAATTGTAGTAAAAAGAGTTGTCTATTGAGCCCGGTCAAAACATCTGTAACGTTTTTTCGATTTGCTGTTTACATGTCCGGAAATTGCCTTCGCAGCCGGTGTATATGGCGAAATAATGGAATAGTCGTTTGTATTCAGGTTTCCATAATTTGAAGATATCATCTAATCCATTTTCCATAACTGCATTACGCCCTTCCTTATTTTTCATTTCTAATTCCCGGTCTCCCATCATTTTGGCGTATTCCATCTGGCTATAAGAATCCAAAATTGATTTCAGAAAATCTTTATCTTTAATCAAACGCATTGTCCCTGATGATTTTAACATTTCAAAAGCGCTTGTTTTATAAGACATATATTTTAGATCCCTCATTACCTCTACGTATTTGTCAAGGCTATCCGCTTGCAAATTTTCCTGTTTGCCGGACGAAAACAAGTATTTTGCAAGTTTTCCGGTTTGGTCGTAAAATTCAAATTGTTGTTGTACAACTCCCAGATTATCCTCTAATTCCATTTTTACCAACTCCAGATAGCGTTTCAGGTCTTTTTGTTCGTTTTTGTAGCTAATCCAGTTATTGACGCTGAATGTAATAGCAATACCTACTACCACAACCGATAATTCACGTAAATATTTTACGATCCCCTTGAATGTGTCTTTGTTTTTCATATTGATTTCATAATTAAATTCTGCTATTTCATACAGCCGGCCGGCCATTTCATAAAATGAGGATACAAAGATAATGAGAACTGTTTATAAAGCGATATCTTTGTCGTATTAATCATTCAAACATGTCAAAGTATCTGGTGTTAACTAATAACAATGAGGTGGTTCGGGTTTCTCCGGAACGGATTGTTTACATCCTGTCCGACGGCAACTATTCGACCATGACATTGGTGGATAAGGATGAACATGTGTTCTCATTCAACTTGGCTTCATTTGAAAAAATAATCGAACAACAACTGGGTACTGATGCTCAGATATTTATCCGTTTAGGGAAAAGTCTTATTATTAACGGGAGATATATTTACTATGTGAATGTATCAAAACAACAGATCATACTCTCAGACAGCGGCTTCTCGCAGAAGTTTACGCTTTCTGCTTCGAAAGAGGCACTGAAAGCATTGAAAGTAGTATTGGAAGATAGTATCAAAAGCAGGAGGATTGGAATATGATGTCAAAAGATAAAAAAGAAAACAACGAAGTATATATCCTTGGCTCGGAAGAGAATGGAAAGAAAAAAAAGTTATCCCTTGTGGCCAAACTGCTTATTTTTCTGGCTTGTATTGCTGTAATTGTTATAGGCATTTATCTTGTTATTCTCCTGAAAAAAGAGCCTGCTCCTGAATATTACTTCGAACCGGAAGTAACTCCGGAACAAAGCGTTTCAGTTTCGACGAACGATCCTGAATTTGCAGGCAAAGAAGGCTATTTGGAAATATTGGAAGATACCGTAAATGACGTTCCTTTGCGTGTATTTATTCCTTACGAAGCAACTATGACGTTGTCGATTGGAATTCCGGATAAATCGGATTCTACCATTCTTTATACAACTATGGCTGCTGACATACGTAAAGACAATATGCAGATTGTCGGTGATTTTGTATTGTTTGGAGAACAATTAGCGCGTGGTGTGGCTAAAAAAGGTTTTTGTGCAATAAATAATGAAACGGTCACAGTCGGAGTTGGAGAATCGACTCCTTTGTTAGAAAAAGTGATTGAAAATAAAGGTTCTTTTTTCAGACAATATCCTTTGGTACACAATGGAGAAATTGTTGAAAATAAGCCTAAAAATAAATCGATCCGGCATGCACTGGCTGTACGTAATGATCAGATCATTATGGTTAGCAGTCGGAATATCGAATCTTTTCATGATTTCTCTCAGTCCTTGATAGATATAGGTGTTTCCGATGCCATATATCTTGTCGGAGGAAATGCTTATGGTTGGTATTACAACAAGGAGCATGTTCGACAGGAGTTTGGAAAGGAGCAACCCAATGTTCCTGAGAATATTTCATATATTGTCTGGCGACTAAAAAAATAATCATTTTTATTTAATTGTCTGATTGATAACGGGATGATGATTCCGGTCAGGGGATTCTATATCCTCTGGAAAGGTTTCCTCTGTGTAATAATTTTCTTTAATCATTAATATTCAATAAAGATATGAAACGTCTAGCAGTTATTGTTTCGCTTATAATTTTGATACTGGTAAATCATTCCTGTGCGGAATATGTTGATAATACTGTCAACAACATTGACCCTATTTTAATTGCAGATTCGTTGGTTACTCCTTCTTCTAGTCCGGAAAAGGGCGAGTTCTCAGGCGTACGAAAGTATATTTATCTTACGATTGACGATGCACCACTCAATGGAAGCGAGTATATAGACAGTGTTATTGCAGCAGCAAAAATAAAAACGAGCTTGTTTGTCGTTGGAAATGGGATAAACGGAAGTAAACGGTTCAGGCAATATTACAAAAGGTTGTGTGAAAACCCTTATGTTGAGATTTGTAACCACAGTTACTCTCATGCAAACAATAGATATATTGCTTTTTATAAGAATCCGGAGTTGGTGTTGAATGATTTCGAAAAGAATCAAGCCGACTTAAATATTTCGTGTAAAATAGCCAGATTGCCGGGTCGGAATTTGTGGCTTCTGGGAGAACGGAAGAAAAATTACAAACAAACAGGTGGTTCTTCAGCCGAACTATTGGCCGAAAAATGATATCAGGTATTTGGTTGGGATGTGGAATGGAATTACGATGCAAAAGATTACAGTCCGAAGCAAAGTATTGACGAACTCGTAAAAGAGATTGAAAATTCATGTAGTAAGGCATTTACATCCAATCATGTCGTATTACTGATGCACAATCAAATGTTCGGTAAGGTTAATGATAGAAATAATCTGGGAGAGTTGATAGCAAGATTAAAAAAAAGTAACTTTATATTTGAGAGTCTTAGTTCGTATCCGGAATTAGCAGTTAAATAACAGCTTCCAGAATCTTCTCATAAGCCATACGGACTCCACTTTCATATACAACTTCTCCGCAATAAACAAATCCGGATTTTGTCAGTATTTTTTGCATGTATTCATTGTCAAAATTAGTGTCGACTCTAAAACTGAATATTTTATTTTGAAGACTTAACTCTTCCACTTTTTCCATAAATAAGGCACCTATCCCACACTGTGTCATCTCATTGGCAACCGCCAACCGGTGTACGACCACATAAGGCTGGTCGGTAAGCCATTTCCCAGAAATAGAGTCGTAGGCCGGTTCTATATCAAAAATAACAGCGGCGTATGCGATAATGTTATTGTCTTCACACAATACATATCCATATCCGTTTTTAATATCATTTTTGATATTTTCAGGGAACGGATATCCGTTTTGCCACTGCAGGCTTCCTCGCATGCGCATCCGTTCTTTGGCTTGAAGGATAATTTGCCAGATGCGATCTGTATCTGTTGTTTTTGCTTTTCGAAATTCCATAATTTTTGTTGTAAAATTTTGCAAATCTATTAATATTATTTCTATATTTGCAAACCATACCAAATGGTATGGTGTTTGATGATATATGTTTTATGAAAAAAATAGAGAAAAAGGATTGGTTTATAGCCGGATTGGATGTTCTTGAAACGAGTGGGTTTCAGAAAATAACGATTGACAGTCTCTGTGTTTGCTTGAAGATCACACAGGGTTCATTCTATCATCATTTTGGAAATATAGATGGCTATATTGAGGCTTTGATGAAATTTTGGATGGATGAAAATACAAAGTCTTTAATTGAGGAAGCCGATAAGCGTGGAGATGCGAAAGGCAAAATGGAGGCATTGAATAATATGGTGATGACTCGTTCTCAGAAAAGTGAGCAGGTGATTCGCGGATGGAGCTTTGCCAATGCTATTGTTGAACGATATGTAAGGAAGGTTGATGATATCAGGTTGAAATATTTGGTACAGTTGCGGGAACAATACGGAGAAGATGTAAAAACGGCGAAACTGTCGGCGATGTTAGAGTATGCCTGTCTGACGGGGATACAACAACTTTATCCATACCTTCCTAAGGTGGAAATGAAAGAACTTTATGAGCTTTTTTATTCGAAAAACAAAAAAAATAAATAGAAATGAGTGTGAAATTATGGAGATTTAGTGGGATATACCTTATTGTAACAGGGATAATTCATATTATTGTCGGTTTGATATTAGGTAAAGATATTTACCTCAACATGTTACGTGACGGATTCTTAAATTCGGTGAATAGCGATTTTACCCGTGGTTTTGCATTTTGGTTTTTTCTCTTTGGTGTATTACTCGTATTTTATGGTTATACATTGCAGTATAATATCAAGAGAGAACAAAGACCTTCTCCTTTGCATGTAGGTTATTTCCTTTTAATACTTGGAATTTTTGGTTGCCTGGTCGAACCAGTGTCGGGGTTTTGGCTCGTTTTTCCGCAAGCTTTGATAATCATTTTGGCGAAAAGAAAATAATCTTTTATCGAACAAGACCCATTTGTAAAAAGACCTTGTCGGTAAAATCACTGTGAAAGAGTGGAATGAAGCATTACTTTGATTTATTTTCTAACATATAATTAGACTTTTTTTTCTTAATACATAATAAAATTATGTATAATATCGTTATGTATTTGGAGAAATGATTATATTTGAAGAAAAATTATCATAATAGTTTAAAAAAACAATGAATTATGTTTTCACAAGAAATTCTAAAAGGAACAATTAAGCCTCTGATTATCAAATTGATTAAAGAAGAAGGACGTATGTATGGATATCAGATTACTCAAAAAGTAAAAGAAATATCCTCTGAAAAAATTGCTATAACTGAAGGCGCTCTATATCCGGCACTGCATAAACTTGAGGATGAGGGCATTTTAGTAACGGAGAGCGAATGGATTGGAAACCGGGAACGGAAGTATTACCTTCTTTCCGATTTGGGTAAAGAAGCGGCTGTTTCCAAGTTGGAAGAAATTAGGGAATCTATTCTGATGTTGGTGCAGCTATTTGATTTAAAGCCTTTAGTTTATGACACTAAATGAATTACAGGTCAGTGCTGTTAAACGGCATCTTCAGGAAAATAACATTGAGAATCGGTTAATTTTCGGAGATTTTCTCGACCACTTTTGTTGTATAGTAGAACAAAAGATATCCGAGGGTCTCTCTTTTGAAGAATCTTTGGAATCAGCAACTAACACCCTTCCATGCTCCGAAATGAAAACAATAGAATTATTTACTCTAAAATTATTGAATATGGAAACTTCATTTTCATCCCGTACGTCATTGTTGGCAACTATTCCGTTTGGAATATTTGGTCTGGCATGGGCATTTTCTAATTCAGGATTTCGTATTCCTGAATTTATCGAAGTGTTTTTATTTATTACTTCTGTCATTTCCATGTTTGCATTACTTTGTGCAGGATGGATAAAAGATTTTCCCCGATGGTCTTTTCCTGCCATTGGTTTTTGTTTGCTTTTTAGCTCATTCTTTATGATGGTTTCTATTCCAAAATTTTCGGATGAACTTTTGGGCTTTTGGGCTTGGACTCCGTTTTTAATTGCTTCTATCATTTGTTTGATGTTCAAGCCGTCCATTGTGCCAATAAAGAAACTTCTTAAAAGAATCAAAGAAGAACCTGCATTGATATTATTTGCTCTTTATGGTTTTGCCCCGTTCTTTTTGTTCTTATGTTGCGATGAAACTTATTCTTTGGGGATGATATTCGTTGCGTTATTTTCCACATTGATATTATCTGCTGGTCTCTATTCCTTTTTAAGAAGCGATAAAAAAAGCAAAAGGTTAATGTCAATTATAGCCTCCGGATTATTAGCAGTAGTACTTACCTTTACTACATGCTATCTCTATTGGAATTGAATTCTTTTGACCTTGTTTTCCTTCATTTTCTACGTTTTCTCAAAAGATAAAGATTTTCAAGGGGAAACGAGAGAAAAATAACAGAAGATACCTTAGGCGCACTTTCTATTCTGTTGTTAAACAAAGATTCTGTTATAGTTTCGAATACCATAACAAATAAAGATGGATTTTTTCTATTGAGTGTCTTGTTTTGTCCATAATATTCATACTCAACATTTAACGAGCAATCATACTCAAATTTCAGGATGCGGAGAATATTTTATGAAGTACGAATTATGAATTGACATGGATTTATAGCATGAATTTCGGTGTAATTCGTAATTTTGTGTACATGAAAAGTAAAACGATAACGAAAAGACCTGTTTTCGAGAATAAAAAACAATTCCTCGACTTATTGCTGTTGGGCGATGAACAGGAAAGTATGATTGACCGCTATCTGGAACAAGGCGACATGTTTGCTTTGTATGACGATGATTTGAAAACTGTCTGTGTAGTCATCGCTGTCAATGATTCTACTTGTGAATTAAAGAATATTGCAACCTACGAAAAACATCAAGGACAAGGTTACGGAAGCGCTCTTGTCAATTATCTTTTCGATTATTACAAGGATAAATACAAAACGATGCTTGTCGGTACGGGTGATTGTCCGTCAATTCTGTCGTTCTACGAACGTTGCGGATTTGAATCATCCCATTGTATCAAGAACTTTTTTACGGATAATTACGACCATCCGATGTTTGAAAATGGTGTTCAATTAGTTGATATGGTTTATTTGAAAAAGAACTTATCTGAGAATAAAATTTTTTCTATTCGTCAAGTAACCATTTCCGATTTTCCCGAATTAACGGAACTTTATCGAAATACAGTTTTAACTATCAACCGAAAAGATTATTCAGCCGAAGAAGTTGATGATTGGGCTTCGTGTGGTAATGATGTGTCGCATTGGCATGAATTATTTGCCGAACAACATTATATTGTTGCTGAAAATGACAAAGGAAAAATAGTAGGTTTTGCATCGATAAACAACACTGGATACATGCACACTTTATTCGTACACAAAGACTTTCAACATCAGGGAATCGCCACGTTACTCTATCAAACGCTTGAACAGTATGCTATAGAAAAAGGCGCTGAAAAGATAACATCAGAAGTAAGTATTACTGCCCGCCAGTTCTTTGAGAAGCAAGGCTTCGTAATGGACGAAGAGCAAAAAAGGAAAGCCAATAAATTGTGCCTTACGAACTACAAAATGAGTAAAAATAAAAAATGAGAATAGCACACATAGCCATTTGGACAAGAGATTTAGAACGTTCCCGTCGTTTCTATGAAACATATTTCAGGGGAAAAAGTAACAATAAATACGTTAATGAGAAAAAAGGATTTTCTTCTTACTTCCTTTCTTTTGAAGGAAGTGCTTCTTTGGAAATCATGCAACGCAATGATATTTTCGAAAAAAGGGAAGAGAAAGAAATGATTGGCTTGGCTCATATAGCGTTCAGAGTTTGGTCACGAAAAACAGTTGACAAGATGATTGAAATACTTCGTGAAGATGGCTGTCAAATATTGGGTGAACCACGACTAACAGGCGACGGATATTATGAAGGCATTGTTGCAGACCCAGATGGAAACAGAATTGAGATTGTTGTTTAAATATGATTGAAAAATAAAATGAACATCGAAGAATTTCGCAATTATTGCTTGTCTGTAAAAGGTTCTGCCGAATCTATTTCTCTAAATCCGGCGCATTCAAAGTGCTCCTTCCCTATACTGAACTGCAAGGATTAGTGAAGCAGGATAGCCCTTTAGCTAAATTTCTATAAACACAGATAAGGTTTCCTGTGGTCATCAAAAAACATTCATTACTTTTATTTTATATCACCATTTTTTTTCGAATATATTCCGTAGAAAATATTTGCCAAAATAATAATCAGGATTAACCAAGTCAAGATTATCAGCCCACCTATCAGCCAATTTTTCTTACTTGAAATGCTTTGATTCTCGGCTATATGCCGACATTCCTGCCAAATATCTTCGGGAATCAGTTTTGTCCCAAGTGCGATTCCTAGAGGCAACAATAATAAATCATCCAATAAACCCAATACTGGAATGAAGTCGGGAATCAGGTCTATTGGGCTAAGGGCATACGAAACTACAAAAAATAAAACGACTTTTGCGTACCAAGGTGTGCGCTTATGCTGCAAAGCAACACTTAAAGTTACAATGCTTTTCTTTAATTCTTTAGCTTTCTTTTTCAGTTCGTCAAACATCCTATCTTTAAGCTCTTTCTTCAATTGTCACATGAATCGTATCTCCAGGCTGTTTTCCCATCTGCAGACGAATGTCTTTCCGTATGCCGATAATATGGCTGGGCGTACCCATTTTTATCAAACTTCCTTGATAAGGAACTCCATCGAACGTAGCATTAACCGAAACACGACCTTTACCAAATGTTTCTTTTACGTCAAATGGAATTTCGACATAAGTCCCGTCAATATCCGGCCCTTTCTTGATCTCAGCATCAAATTCAAATTTCTTGTTCATCTTTTCCCTTAATTGTTACGATTCTATTTCCAAATACAATAACGGATGCTACTCTCCTGTTCGGTATTTCATTACTGTTTCCATCAGAATCAGCAATATTTATAAGTTATTGCAAAAATAGGAATAAAAAATTATCTATTAACTATTTTCGAAAGAACTTCATTTTAAGCATCTGATTTCCTCAATGTAAACAAGAAGAAAGCCTTGTTCCGTACGGAAGTATTTTTCGAAGTTTATATTATCCGCTTCACAAACTTTATATATTCTTTGACTCCTACGAACAAAGTCATAAGGATTTTGGATGGTGAGATCAAAGATCCAAATGCTCGTTTGGTCAAAGAAATTGATAAATTCTCAAAATAAATAGTATTCAATACCCATAGTATCTGTATCTTTGTCATTATTTTAGATTAACAAAATGGAATATCGCTTAAATAAATACATCAGTGCATCAGGTTATTGCTCCAGACGTGAAGCAGATAAATACATCGAAAACGGGAATGTCACCATAAACGGGAAAAAAGCCATTATCGGCTCCAGGGTGTTGCCAGGACAAAAGGTGAAGGTTAACGGCGAACTAATTGAAAATAAAATAGAACCTATATATATTGCTTTCAATAAACCGGTAGGTATTGTGAGTACCACCAATCCGCTGGAAAAAGACAATATCATCGATTTTATCAGACACGAACAACGGATATTCCCAATCGGACGGTTGGATAAAGATTCGCAAGGATTGATTCTGCTCACTAACGATGGCGATATCGTGAATAAAATACTACGGGCGGGAAACAATCACAAGAAAGAGTATATTGTGACAGTAAACAAACCCATAACTCCCGATTTTCTGACACGCATGTCGCAAGGTGTGCCTATTTTGGATCGGGTTACACGCAAATGTGAAATAGAGAAAATCAATCCGTACGTATTTAAAATATCTTTGATACAGGGACTTAACAGACAGATAAGACGTATGTGCGAATATTTCAATTACGAAGTGCTCAAACTCGAACGTATTCAAATTATGAATATTAAGCTCGATAAACTGGGCCAAGGAAACTGGCGGCCTCTTACTTTATCGGAATTGGAAGGCTTATTCGATATGCTCAAAGATTCGGAAAAAACGAATAGCGGAAAAGTTATCAACAGCAATAAAGCATTCAATAAAGCGCTTGAGGAACATGATATAAAAACCAATTACAGAAAAGCCAGTTTAGCCGGGAAAAAGACAGGTCAAAGTGAGAATACCGGAAAGCTAAAGAAGATTACTGCCCCCTCTAACGAGAATAAGGAAGAAAAACTCAAAAGGCCCAAAAGTAAAGCAAAACCCGGAAGTGGTTTAAGAGTCGGAAAACAAAAAGTAACGAGCAATAAACCCAAAACAAAAACAAAGCAAGAATCCCCTAAAAGAGATAGAGACCGAGATAGAGGCAATGAAAAAGATAGAGGAAGAGAACAGGAAAAAGGACGGGGAAGAGGTCGAACATTTAAGTAAAGAATCTTATCTGTTAATATCAACATAATATGGAAATCCAATTATTGAGAGATCCGGAAATATTTCCAACCAATGAAATCCTGAAAAATATACTTGGAGATATTTATTCGACATTTGAATCTATGATGGAGACAATAGAAAGCCCGGAGTTTGGTTTATCACATGAGTGGAATTATTATAAAGATGGAAAGTCATGGCTTTGTAAAGTTTATGTTAAAAAGAAAACTACTTTCTGGTTATCTGTTTGGGAAGGATATTATAAAATAGCGTTTTACTTCACGGAAAAGCATTTGGAAGGTATTGCAGCATTAGATATCGACGAAAAAATAAAAGAAGATTTTTGCAAAACAAAATCAATTGGACGACTTCTACCTATGCTTTTCAATATCAGCAATAAAGAACAATTAATCGATCTACTGAAAGTAATCGATTTTAAAAGGAAATTGAATTAATATACAACAGGGATTTATTGGTTCTTCCAGGATGCTCCCAGCTGATAGTTTGTCCCGGACATACCTTTCAGCTCCACACTTATTATAACAGACCTTACAATTGCTTTTGTTGTCCCGTTGCACTAAAATAAACACAATAAATTTTACTTACATTCATTATTTTGAGAGGATTTTTATCTCTTTTAAACGATCTAAAATACAAATGTAACATGTATATATATTAAAGATCTAGAACTAAGCCTTTTTTATTAGAATTAATACTATCTTTGTAGCTCACATATAACATGGAAAATTCTCTTAAAGTAACATTCAAGAGAACAACAAAGTCCAGGCTTGAGAAAGTCTGGACTTTTGCATAGAGGCTATCTATTAGGCTATTGAATTGGAATATATATATCTGTCTTCAACTTTTCGACTTCAGTTCGTTCCGGATCATTTGTATATTTTTCAAACATTGGAACATTACGAAGCTCGCACCCACTTTCAGGCAACCATTTCGAAAAAATAGTATCATAAACTATTTCTAAGTTAGTATATGGTCCCTGATAAGTAAACACGGCATATTTACCTCCGGGAATTTCTTTGACTCCGATTTCGCCCTTGGGTTGAATCGGTTTATGAACAACCAAACAAACGTCTGAACGCAATTTATTCCCTTCTGTCACTTTAGGGTCATCGTGATAAATGCCAATATGTTCAATACCTGCAGAATATAACTTCTGCTCTTTTACAAAACTCCATAATTTGCCAAAAGCTCCTGGAAAATCCAGTTCACTATACACTCCTATTAATCTAATATAAATAGCTGTCTTAGTTTCCAGATCAATGATCTTTGGCGCTTTTAATTTCAATTCAGGGTTTAATTCTTCTCTTTTCATAATAAAATAATCTTTATTTTTTCTATACTCTGTCGGTGATATTCCACATAACTGTTTGAACGATTTTGACAACGAAGAAGGCATTCCATATCCTACATTATAAGCAATGGTCTCAATCGGAAGATCGGAATATCTGATCAATCGTGCTGCCGTCTCTACTCGTATCCGGGTAATGTAAGCAGATATTGTTTCCTGCTGAAAAGCCTTGAAGATGCGATGAAAATGAAATTCTGAAAAATTGGATATTTCAGATAATTTTTTCAGATCCATATCTTCGTCTAAATGGCTGTTGATGTATTCAAGCACTTGGTTAATCCGTCTCAAATAATCGTCTTTTGTTGATGATTTTGTTTTCATACTGCAAAGATACAGGTAAATCAAGGAAATTGCCTTTCCCTATCTTGCTAAGTTTCGAAGTAAAAAAGCCAGAAATTGGGAGAATAATTTTTAATCCGTATTTTTCAACAATTTATAAAAATCACAGCAAATGGAAACAAGTAAAGGCGAAATTATTATTCCGGTGGAGTTAACTGATATTAACTAACTCATCGGCAACCAGCGTGTTCAATTCGCTCATTCCTTCTTCAAAAGTCATAATATTTTCAATTTAATTTTTAACAGGCAATATCTTTTTCATCAGATCAACAAAAATAGCAGCCATCCGTTGCTGAATATACGACTGCTCTCCCCGGATAGGATGCCATCCGTATTTTTCTCCGTTAATGTCCTGATTATCGGATGAATATAATAAACTAGCAGGCTCTCTGGTGGCCGGATTAGGAGTGAAATCAGAGAAACCTATATTCTTATCGAACTCCACCAAAGGAAATCCCCATTTAACAGCCAGCTTACGGATACTGGTATTGTATATTTCACGTGCATCATGCCAATCGGTACAAAGCACAATAACCACAGGCTTGCCCATAGGCATCCTATAGTACTTCGACCTGGGATTGTTCTTCAGTTCATAACATTCCGTAATATACCGTTTGATCACATAATCATAGGCAACAGCATAATTGTCCCGAGTAATAGGAGTTGGATAATCTTTGTAGTTTTGTTTCAACTCGCTCTCATCAAACACATCTTTATTGTGGACCTGCATGATAACAAAAACATCCATATTTTCCAACTCTTCAGGAGTGTAGAGAGTCCCTTCAATCATTCTATTTGCAGAATTTGCTATTGATTCTCCTCCAACTGCACGATTGATCGGTTGGGCATTTAGTTGTCGGCATCCCATCTCAAACCAAGTATTCTGATAAGAAGCAAAAGAAGCGCCGGTAATAAGAATACGATAACTAACTGAATCCCGGTCCATGGCAAAGACCTCATTCAAAGAGAAAAGCAAACAAACACACAAAAAGAATATTTTTTTCATTACAAATTTATTAAGTATCCTGCGTCTTTATTCCAAAATTGCAGACATAATCATATTATTTTGAAGCCTAAAGGTAGTGAAATTTTCGAAAACAATTATATTTGTACTATTATCTGGATATTTATACAATATTATGCTTTAGCACAACTATTGGAATCTAAATTTGTTTAATAAATTATTATCACATTAATACACAACAATTATGTTAGCAGCAGTCAATCCTTATTTATCATTCAACGGCACATGTGAGGTCGCATTTAATTTTTACAAATCGGTATTTGGTGGAGAATTTGCGGAGATTTATCGTTATAAAGAAATTCCCGGACAAGAAATTCCCGAATCGGAAAAAGAAAAAATCATGCATGTATCGCTACAACTGACTGAACATGTATGGCTAATGGGCGCTGACACTTCCGAATTGTTCGGACAAGTGACTAAATTCGGGGACAGTGTTACAATTACTCTATGTACTCTAAATGAAGAGCAAACAAAACAAATCTACAACGCTCTTTCTGAAGGAGGTAAAGTCTCTATGCCATTGGAAAAAACTTTCTGGGCAGATCTGTATGCCACTTTTACTGATAAATTTGGCATTAACTGGGCATTGAATTTTATCAAAGATAAAGACTCTAAATAAATCTCATTATGCTACAACTAGAGGTTAAAGCGGCGCTTCAAATAACAAAGCCTGCTTCGGAAATCTTTGAGGCTATTGTAAATCCTCAAAAAATGAGGAATTATTTTATATCCAAAAGCACAGGCCGGATGGAAGAAGGGAGATCCGTGATTTGGAATTTTCCGGAATTTGATTTTGATGCACAAATTCGTGTTGGAAAAATAGAACAAGACAAATATATCTCATTCAATTGGGATGGAGAGGAAGGTAAAGTATTGCATGTAGAAATGACATTGATAAGTCAACCTGATAATTCAACAGTTGTCCGCATTAGTGAAAAAGGTATGGATAATAATGAGGCCGGTCTTGAATGGCTCGTAGGCAACACCGAAGGATGGGCAAACTTTCTCGCTTGTATGAAAGCTTATCTGGAACATGGAATTAATCTGCGAAAAGGAGCTTTCGATTTTATGAAATGAAGGATAATGTAAACGTTTCAAAACCTAAAACAGTCGATGAATACATCGCCGTAGCTGCGCCAAATGTAAAAGAACATCTGATACAGCTACGGATTGCTGTTATTCAGGCTGCTCCTGAAGCTCAGGAAGGCATCAGTTATGAAATGCCTGTTTATAAGCAAAATGGTGTGATTGTTTATTTCGGAGGATTTACTAAACATGTCAGTTTATTTCCAGGGCCCGAAGCTATTGTGAAATTCAAAGAAGAACTGATTGATTATAAGACATCTAACGGAACTATTCAATTCTCGATCAACAAAAAAATCCCGGTAACTTTGGTGAAAAAGATTGTGAAATTCCGATTGAAAGAGAATTTGGCGAAAAAGAAGTAGAAACAACAACCAAATTATAGTCAATTATAACTCGTTCAAATTTCCAAACCAATACGAATATTCTTTCATTGTTCCGTCATCCAGTTTGACGGGATAAGTCATTTTCAACGGTTCTCCCAATGAATATGGGACTGGAAATCTGAATATTGCTCCATCATAGCAAAATGTATGGTATTCCCCATTCTCACCGCAGATATCTATATTTTCCGGCAATGCGTTTACAAAATCTTTGTTCAGATGACGGCCAATAAAACGTTCATCCAAAATATCCGCCATTGTCGTCACGATGATTGTCTTCAAACCTGATTGTAAAAAATCATCCATTATTTCTTTTGAAGTTTTCCCCCATAAAGGCTCGACAACTTCGATCCCATAAGGCTGTAATTGCTTCTCCCTATAGGATTTTACATCATGGAGAAATATATCTCCAAATATGAAGTGACCGACACCTAGTTCCTTAAAATGTTCGACAGCCTTTCGCATTGCACTTTCATAATTCCCCATTGTTCCACTGGGTTCTAATTCCACAATATACAGAGGTATTCCCATACTTTCTGCCTGCTTCTTTAAGATAGGCAACGGTATTGCATGCATACTTGAACGCTGGTTTTCATTGTTGACCGTCGTTAGAAGTGATATGACGTCATATTTTTTGTCTTGCAGGACTTTACACAGAGCTAAAGCCGAGTCTTTTCCTCCGCTCCAATTGAATACGGATTTCAAAGGTTTGCCCGTTATTATTTTTTCCATAGAATTTTATATTACTCCCCAAGATACGATACATATTGGGATTATCTGTTTGAATAAACAACAAAGATATATATTTTTGCATTATATATTGCTTGCGGTACTCATCCCTGCAAATCTTGATGCCATGATGATCGACCCTGGTATCGAAAAAGTAAAATGCGTCTCTGAAGCTTTATTTAAAATGCTCAAGCGGAAATGACAGCCCTGCAATAGGCATTCTATAAGGAAAAGTAATGTTTATATTATAAATCGGAATAGCTGACAGAAAAAGTATCACCATCAGAAACCCGTCCTGTAGTAGCTCCCTTCTTGAGCCAACGCATACGTTGAGCTGATGTTCCATGGTTAAACGCATCCGGGACAGTATAGCCTTGTGATTTCATTTGCAGACGATCGTCCCCAATCGCGGTAGCCGCATTAAGACCTTCTTCAATATCACCTTCTTCAAGAGAATTGAACATTTGATTGTCATGATAAGCCCAGATGCCAGCATAAAAATCAGCTTGTAGCTCCAGTCTGATATTCAGCTGATTACTTTCTTTTTGGCTCATTCTTGCTTGTTTTTGGTGTACTTCATCTAAAACGCCCAACAGATATTGTACATGATGCCCTACTTCATGGGCAATAACATAAGCATAAGCAAAATCACCTCCAGCTTCCAGCTTTTTTTCCATCTCTTTGAAAAACGAAATATCAATGTAAACGGTCTGATCACCAGAACAATAAAACGGTCCTGTTTGAGAAGAAGCATTTCCACATCCGGAATGAACAGCACTTGTAAATAATACCATCTTAGGTGGAATGTATTCACGACCCATTTTCTTAAATTCTACTCTCCATACGTCCTCAGTCCCTGCAAGAATTCTTTTTGCAAACGCAGCTGTTGCATCTTCTTCGGCTGTAGGTTCCGTTGTTGTACTTTGCTGAGTGGACTCCGAGAGTTGGCTCATGACTGCGTCAAGAGGATTTCCTCCTGATATCCAAGCTATTAGCCCTACAATAATCAAGCCGCCTATTCCCAATGAAGCTTTCATCCCACCACCGGATCTTCTGCGATCATCTACATTTTCACTCTCTCTTCGTCCGTCTAGTCTCATAACAAAAGGATTTTACATTTAAAATGCAGATTGTTCCGGGTTAGGAACAATCTGCACCAACTAACAATTTTGATTAATAAGTCATTTTAGGGTCCAATACCTTGGACTGATCTATCATTTTTTCTAATTCTGAAACAGCAGGAACTCTGTTGCAAAGATTTTTAGCGTTATTTACTTCAACCAATTTGACATGTAGATTTGCAGCTACTCTATTTCTAAACTCTTTCACAGTATCCACACCTGCAGCTTCCAATAATTCGGCAAACTGTCCGGCAATACCTTTGATACGAAACAAATCAGAATGGTTAGCCCATTTCAAAATTAATTTTTCACTGATTCCGGAAACGTCAGCCAATTTTGAACGATCTGATTTTCCAGCAGCTTTTTCCAACAACTCATCGGTAGTTTTGATGCCCAAAGAATTTAATTTGGCAGCATAAGCTTCTCCAATTCCCTCAATTTGTTCAATTTTGTAACTCATGATCAATAAATTTAATTTTAGTTATTTTTTGTTTTTAGTTCTTTCATTCTAAAAAACAAAAATCAGGCCATAAATATAATGTGAATACTTTTGACTAACTTTGTTTTTAAATCATAACAATAAGCTTAACATAATGGTTACAAATATACGTCCTTTTTGTCAACAACTTATGACCCCAGAGTTCAATAAACCGAAAGATCTGGCCGCCTGGATGGGAGCAATACAGGCTCAGGATTACAATATGTCAAAATGGGCTATTGGGATTCGATCTCAATCTATAACAATAAAGGATGTAGATGATGCTTTGAAAAAAGGAGAAATTTTGAGGACTCACATCATGCGTCCCACTTGGCACTTGGTTGCTGCCGAAGATATTCATTGGATGATACAGCTGTCGGCTAAACGCATCAGATCTGCGATTTCTGGATATAACCGGTACCGGGGTATAACAGAGGATATTCTTCTAAAATCGAATTCCTTGATAGAAAAAATGCTGGAAGGGCATAAAAACTTAACAAGACAGGAAATTGCAGATAATCTGATGAAAGCGGGTATTCTCAGAGATCCTTTAGATATGAATTGTATCACGATGCGCGCTGAAGTTGACGGATTAATTTGTAGTGGTGCCGATAAAGGTAAAAAAACAACTTATGCTCTCCTTGAAGAGCGTGTTCCTCCCGCAAAAAAACTTCACAGAGAAGAAGCCCTGGCTAAACTCGCAAAAAAATATTTCCAAAGCCATTCTCCTGCCAGTTCAGAGGATTTTTCCTGGTGGTCTGGGCTTTCAATAACTGAGGCTAGACAAGCCATCAATTTAATATCTTCGGAATTGATTACAGATAAATTTTCTTCAGAAAATTTGTTGATCCATGAATCTTGCCTCAAAGTCCTTAAGAGCTTGGAACTTAAGAACTCAGAAGAAAAGGATGAACTCTATTTTCTGCCATCCTATGACGAATACTTGATCAGTTACAAAAACAGGACATCAGTTCTTGATCTGGAACATCATCCGAAAGCATTTTCGAAAAATGGAATATTTCATCCTGTCATTCTGTACAAAGGCCAGGTTATCGGAAATTGGAGCAAATCTATCAAAAAAGGTAAACTAAGCTTTGAGGTGTCATTTTTTGATCCAAAATTGAAAATTAGACCCGAATTAATTACCGAGGCCGGGAATAGATACAGAGCATTCATTTTATAAGAACAAATATATCAACATAAAAAAAACAGAACAAACCTTTGCTGAGGGAGGCCATCGTGCAGGGAATCCATTTATACAGATAAAAGTATTATCGACATTAATGCCCGATTGGAAAAACTCAAACCAATGGCTACAGATAAAGAAGCTTCATTATCGAAGTTGATTATCAGTTGGGGCATTAAGAGGCCAGAAATTACTGAAGAATGATTCGACCGGAATTGTTAATTTTTGATCCATTCCTATGTGGCAATTTGTTACTGTAAATAGTGTAGTTTTTAGTTTTTTAGAAAGAAGAATCGTTTTTTTTGCCGGGAAAAGATAAAGATTTCCATCATCACCGGTTATGCGAAAAGGAATATCTGAGATATTACTCACCTCAACAGTATTTTCCGTTACCGGACGTATTTGAAGACAAGCCAGCACTAAGGGTTGCAAATATACCGGATCTCCGGCTAATTCTCCATTAAAAAATGCGACTGTACGCCCTGCAAACAAGGCATCTTTTATTCCTTTTTTACTTTTTTCCGTAGCAAACACTAATGTCATCGGACGAATGCCTGAGCCATAATCACCGACAAGCGTATTATGAACATCTGTATTACCCATAAATGCAAGCTTGTACTTATCACACCAATCAAAAGAAACAGGATAATATTCCATCGAGTTAAAAACTTCAATCCCATCAATCTTTTTTGCTTTTATCAGCTCTTCATGTACCGGATAAAGTGTAGATTTATTATCAGGCCACCCCGGATGGTTCCACATCACAAAAGCACCTTGTTTCTTTGCTTCATCGATAGCAGTCAAAGGATCCTCTACATCTAAAGGCATAGCATCATTGATAAAAAGAGCATTCAAGTGCCCTAAGGGCTTGCTACGAGTAATTTCCGTTCCTTGAATGACAATAAATCCAATTGCATCCCCTGCCTTTTTTGCAATTTTATATGATTCATTTAAATCCCCTTTCAAAATCTCCTTATTTGGCCGATACTCAATATGATCGGTGATCGCAACTGCATCCAAGCCATATTGCCAAGCTTCATTCACTCGGATGTCAGGCCAGACCTTTCCATCCGAAAAAACAGTATGGACATGGAAATCACATTTCAATGTTTGGTACCCATTAAAACCAGGGATAGAAATTTCTGTACGGACACGGGATTGATTTATTTCTCGCACTTCATAAACATCCTGATTACGAAGCTGAGCCTGAGTTAGAGTAGTGCAGGCCAGAAAGATAATAAGAAAAAATGCTTTCATTAGTATGTATTTTAAGTTTAAGCTCTTCCTTTTGACTGTCAAATATATGTTTTTTTTCAAATCATAAAATCGAATTAGCGGCCATGGCAGACATCTCGTTCACTGGCATAGACACTGGCACAAACATGGGTTCAATCATCTTCGGGATAAATGGGAAAAGATTATCTTCTCTGCAAAACGACCTAATCTACAATTGCTGCAATTGCTGCATACATTTCCACGAATGCGGCCTGATCAAGAAGCCATTTCGTCTTTTTGGAAAATTTCCCCTCCCAGTTATCCTGAAAAAGTCCGTCTTCATTACGGGCATGATTCCAAGCATAGTTTAAATCCCTGTTAAAAAGGTCGATGTATTCTTTATTTTTATCCAAATGATATAACTCGACAAATCCACGAAACATAACTGCAACAAACCAAACATTTCCCGGCTTAATCAGACGGAAAGTTTCCCCATTTTCTGTAATTTCTATGGTGAAATATTTCATGCTGGCAACAGCTAAAGACTGTGCTTCAAGTAAGTATTTACAATCACCAGTTAATTTATACAATAGAGCGGCTGACTGAAGCATTTGTCCTGAGTTATAAGGAAATTTTGCTTTCCCGATTCGTCCTTTCAGAGATTTGTTATCCCAGTATAATTTATCGTCGGGATCCTGAAGAGTTTCCTTTGTCCAGTTATATAATTCCAAGCCCTTTTTAAAATAGACGCTATCATGAGTAGCTTCGAACAATTTGAGTGCCATTACCGATCCGGGAGCATTGGAGCAAGTATTTTTGGAATGTTTCTTTTGTTCGCACCAATAAATTCCACCACCCAATTGGTCATCCATTCCACTCAAGATAAATTGCCATATCTCTATGGATTTATTTAAGTATTTTTTATTTTTTGTTTTAAAATACAATTCTACAAAATCGATCCCCAGCCAGACATTATCATCATAAAACCGGTCCGACAGGGCGGCATCTTTCAAATAAGAAGCATAACAGGCTGGTTGTCTTTTATCATCGAAGTAAGATTCCAAAGCCACAAGGGTTTGTTTTTCCAGTATGGAGAGAAATTTCTTGTCGCCTGTGGTCTTATATAATGTATTCACTGCAGAAAAAGTGCCGGAAAAAGGCCATAAATAGGCAAATCGTTTTTGTGCACCAGTATCGGCAGACGCTAAATATCCAGCCTTAAAATCAGCATCAAAAGGATAGTTCTCATGGAGAAGAAAGGTGTTTTTCTCTGAATAGTATTTGTAAATACTGTTCAATGTCTGCTTGGCTTTGTCAATATTCGTTGCCACATTTTGAGATTGGGACGATTGAGTAATGAAAAATAATGACAATCCTAAAAATAAAAAAGAAGTCTTGAATTGTTTCATGGCAAATATCTTACTAACCTTAAATGAATTATACAAATTAATTAGGACAAAAGTATTCGTTTTTTCAGAGAGTTACAAAATTAAATCCATAACTCTCTGATTTTTTATACATTTCCGGTTCTAATTCTTTGTTTTCGGTATCCTAACGTCATCCTTCTTCCAAATCAAAATATTCCAACATCAGTAAAATATTGACTATAAGCCAAGATTAAAAAAAAATATATAATTTGTTGCACAATTCAAAAATACCCACTATCTTTGCATCGCATTTGAGAGAAAATGCTAATTAAAACATTGGTGTGGTAGTTCAGTTGGTTAGAATACCTGCCTGTCACGCAGACAAATTTGAGTTAAAATCCATTATATATCAAGCAGTTACATTAATTTGTAGCTGCTTTTTTTATGCGGTTTAAAGACGGGTTTAAGGATTGCCATTTTCACCATACCAAATAATTAATAATTTATTGTTAATTCACTCTATTTAAAAAGTTGATAGACTATACTCATTCTTCACCTCCATTTGATTTAATATACCAAACAATAGTCCCTATTACAAAAGGAATTTCCCAAATAAGATGCATCCATCTATTACCTGTTGTTTCGGCTATTATACTGAAAATAATAAAAATATACCAAAACCATTGGTAAATCCATTTGATTGCTGCTTTCATCGTATTGCAATTTATACATGTGTTGTTAAATTTTAAAATCGTTTGTATCTAGATTTTCTTGAAGTTCAAAATAGCAATTTTTACCTTCCTGAACTATTTTTTCCATTATATCAACCCCCTCGTTCTCTAAATTAAAGATTCGATTGTAGATTTTATCAAAACCTTCTTCCGTTATTTCTGGCAATAATATAGCTCCCTCGGCATAAGTTGTTTGATAACCAAACTTAATAAGCTTGAAATTATCTTTCATTTCTTTTAAATCTCCTCGAAATCCATTTATCAATGCTACTTCAAAATTCCCATAGAATGTAAAAAGATCTTCGAACAAAGTATTAAGATAAATTTCATCTTCTCCATTATCTCCTTCGTCATCAATATAATCTTTGTATTGATCTTGTTTATCGTAAAAATATCCATCGTCATTCCAGACTCTACTTTCTAAGTGCTCCATATATTCTTGAGCATCATCAAATCCATCATCAATCATATAATCTTCAAATCCCATAATAATATTTTATAAATTTTAATGAATAATAGCCCTGTTAACCTTTTATATTCAGGATAAAATCCTGTGCATTTTCATCATATACAAATGTTGCTCTCCTGAAAATTGGATTCCCAATATATTTTACGATTTCCTGAGTTGTTGGATTAATCTTAGGCTGCTGATCTTCCCAAAAAGGTTCCAAACTTTCCTCTAAAATAATTTTTCCTTTGAATGGAAATTCTTTTTCTAAAGCAAATAGGCCTGATTCTATCATCTTTTGTACTATTTTTTTTGAAATTGATGTGTATGCAGTACGACGCTGCATATAAACTGTGTTATTCTCCACAACTAATTTATTTTGTGCTAACATAATTACGACACTATCAGCGCCACCCTCCACATCAACAGGACTAAAATCGTTGTAATCTTTTATAATTACTTTGTCTATATTTGCAATATCAGTAGCATCATCTTTTGTCATACTTTGCAATAAATTGTAATCGTTTTGCATCTCTCTTTGAAAATGATCAAGATAAGAATTTCGAAATTTTTCAGTAGCCAATTCCTCGGCATCATTATAAGTCCAAAATTTTATAGGATCAGGAAAAGTAGACTTGCTCAATATACTGCAATAAGAATTATTTCCTGTAATATCTGAGATGGTTTGTGCTATTACCATACAGCAGCCCAAAGTATTATTTACAATTTGTATTTCTGCAAACCGAATTACAACCCATCCATTTGAAAGAAAATAGATATCTCTCTCTATATCAACATGTCTATGCTTTTCTTCGTCATAATAATGAATTGGTAATTTTGTTTGGAAAGAATATGGCTCATCAATTTCTATATCAATTTTCAAAATACCATCATCAAATAGGACATCTGGCATATAATGACGAATTGCTTTTTGAGGGAACTCATAATCATAATAGTCATAATTACAATTATCATAATGATAACTCTTTTTATAACTTTCCTGAAATGGGACTGTTTTATTTGTGTAGATGCAATCTTCTCCAAATATTGACTTCAGAGCTTTAACAAAATAAAGCTCAGTAATTCCTCTTGTTGTGTCTTGAAAAATAGTTACAGGATTAGTGGATGATTTTAGCAAACAAGATATTTTATTTTTAACGTATTTATCTCTATTTTCATTTTGGGATAATTCCTTTCTAAATTTTGAAATTTCAACAACTTTGATATTATAATCTTTCAAATCCTTTTCATATCTATTCTCTCGTTCTTTATTACCCCTTTTTATTCGGCCTTTTTCTCGATAATGTTTTATTATGCTATAAAACCAGTAAATTAGATAAAACAGTAAACATGGTCTTCTTATCATAAATCCATTTTCATAAAACAGACTTACCAAGAGGAAAACGACAAGAGCCATAGTTGGCAATATGATATCAGATAACGGGAATTGTTTTGATTGTTCTGTAGGTTTATTCGGAGGATTTGGCATTTCCAATTCTGGAATTTCCCCATTTAAGTATGAGATAATTCGTCCATCTATTCTTATTATTGGATATGAACTATTATGATCTGTGATTTTCATAACAATCAAAAAGATATGCTATGCTGTCCACCATTAAGCCATAATATAAAAAGAAGCATGGACAGTAACTAATTCCTGAACTGGGGTACTACCACATACCTGACAACCAAGAAAAGTTAAGCCCATGCTATAGCATAGGCATTAACCATTCATTCTTGGGTTGTCGTATTGAAAAGTGGTAGTTTTCAGTCCCGTAGAATAAAAGCTAATGCTTCTTATTTTCTACAATGTCCGCATTACATTTCTGTAATACAGAACAAAAGTACAAAATATTTGCTATCCTCAAACAAAAAACGTTCAAGGTTGCATGGGCTTAATTTCATCTTGTGGAAAATGTCTTATACAATATGCTTGTAATTTAAAGCTATTATAATATGATGGAAGGCTGAATTTCTGTTTTTTAGGGAATTGAAAAAAAGAGGTATTGCTTGGTCTCTCTTACATGTTCAAGAGGTTTCAAAAAACATCATTATTCTGTCCACTTCCCAGGCAACCATCATATATAAATCTTCCTCAAAAGTGGACAAAATTAAATTATCCTGATTTTACCAAAATCATATTATATACAGTTCAGTAAAATCAGGATAATATAATATCATTTCATGTTCATCAGAAATAAAGAAATAACCAGCAGCAAGGTTTTTAAGCCCTACTGCTGATTATCTTTTCTCCTGATCATGCTTCTGCCACCATACCAATATTACTCATCAAATCAAAAGGAATTTGATTCTGGGACTGTTGTGGGTAATGGAATTGTTGTTGTCCTTGATACTGTTGAGAGGCTGCAAATGGATTCACTGCTGGCACTCCTACAGTCTGTTCCTGTGGTGAATAAGCATAAGTGTGAGTCAACGTCATTAACTCTCCTGTTTCCTGATTTTCATAAGGATATGGTTCACACTCAATCCTCTCTACTGTTCCCGGCAACTTTTGCCCTATTAAACTTTGACAGAATTCAAAAGACAAATGGGTTGAAATCCGCATTTTGTTTGCTGAAAGGTAATAATTACCTGTTGTTTCTGATTTTACAAACCGTAATTCACCCTGAATCACTAATGCTGTAAATTGTTTGCCGTCCTTTGTTTCAACTTGTTTTACACCTACAATTGTAACCATGATAATAAAATTTTGTGGATTATTTTTGTAGTCTTCAACTACCATAGAAGTGTATCTTCTACTAAAAATTAGTGAAGGGTTTGTGACGGCAAACAGGAGAAAAAAGAAAATAAATATCCGGCTGAAAAAAATCTGGCTACAGAAATGCCACCCGGATGTTTTTCTACTCAGAATTAGTAGGGGCTCTCTTTCAGGTGGGTAAAAGTGTGCGTAATTTTTACAAAAAATTTTATTTCCCAGAAAATTTCAAAGATTTAACATCTTAATGTTAATTTATTTCATTAATTTTGTTATTTATTAAACTTTAATTTTTACGCAATTATGGAAGAAAATAATTATTGGTTAGTTGGTGCCATTTGGAACAATACAGAAGACAAGAAAGACGAATTTTTTAAAAGAGGTTACTGGGAAATGGGATGGAATGATGATGATCAACCTAGTTTAGCCAGTAAGAAGAAACAAATAAAAGTTGGAGATAGAATTGCAATTAAATCCATGAGAGGTCAGGGACAATCTACAATCACCATAAGGGCTATTGGAATCGTAAAAGATGTTGATACTGATAGAATTTATATTAATTGGATTTTGACTGACTTAAATCGAGAAGTTGATAGTAAAGGAGCTTTTTCAACAATACATGGACCATATTCAATAAATGATGAATGGACATGTAGAGTATTTTGTTTGTAAAAAGCCATCAATAAATTTATTTTTTCTATTTTTTGCATGAATATAACATATTTATTTGGAGCAGGTGCTAGTATCGGCGCATTGCCTATTGTCAATCAAATTCCAGTTAGAATAGAAGGTATCATTTCTTTGATGGAAAGAGGTGATTTTAGTCTCTCAGACAAAGAATCCTACAAAGAATCAAGCATTGCTCAATACTCAAAAAAACAAATTCAAGAATGGTTTATTGATGATTTGAGATGGTTATTAGAAAAAACAAAAAATCATGCAAGCATTGATACTTTTGCAAAAAAATTATACATTACAAGTCAAAAAGATGATTTAGTCCGTTTGAAAAATTCATTTTCTGTATTTTTAATATTAGAACAGGCTCTCAACAAAACAAATATGAGATATGATAGTTTTTTTGCTTCCATTCTAAAAAAAACTTATCATCCTTTGCCTGCAAATATAAAAATAATCAGTTGGAATTATGATTATCAGTTTGAAAAAGCATATTCCGAATATTCTGGACAGAATAGACTGTCATCAAATCAAAAATTACTAAATGTATTTAACAAATATACAGGGGAGACAAGCACTGATGACAAGAATGATAAATTTACAATTATTAAACTAAATGGGAGCTCAAATATCATTAATACAGAATGGAGACGCTTAAGTTATTTCAATGATAACACCTCAGAAGAATTCTCCATCAACCTAATTGACAAGACCTTAAACAGCTACGCTATCCTTCGTTTTGCAAGTAAGTATATTTATTCTGGAATGTCGTTTGCTTGGGAGAGTTCAAATTCCGACTATCAAAAAGATGTAATCCAACATACTAAAGAGATAACAAAGGATACAAACATATTAATAGTCATTGGATATTCATTTCCTTATTTCAACAGAGATATTGATCAGGAAATAATATTAAATATGAATAATCTTCTAAAAGTATATTTTCAGTCCCCTGATGCTGAAAATCTAAAAGAGCGATTCTTATCTGTCAGGGATGACATCGAAGATTCTCAACTAATAATAAGAAAAAACTGTGACCAATTTTTACTCCCAAATGAACTTTAATGCCCTCAAAATAATCTCTCATCAGCAAAACTATAATGTCCAGTATCAAAGACTCATTACAATAGCAGCTCATGTTATTTAGAAATCGGGAAGTTTCACTGTCTCTATGGAGCCTAAAAAAGACAATATTCCGGGTAGGTAAGGTAAGTAGGTAAGAACATTTTACAAAACTATTCTATATACATATCAAAAATAATTTTCAAAATGTTCTTACCCTCCTTACCTCTTACCTGGTTAATGTTCATCGTTATAAAATTTTGATTTTAGATCAGTATTCAGGTAAGATTCATCTGGATTGGTTTTTTTATAATACACTTCAACTTTCCAATCCTCAAGGGTATAAATATAGCTAACAAAACGGAATAAATTGGAACTGCCAATATTTTCTTTTTTGTAGTCAATACCGTTTACACTATATTTATATGCAATTTTGTATCCTGTTACTTTAATCTTGTTTCCAGTTCTTGATTGATCAACTCCTGTAATTTTTTCAATAGATTGAATTTCGCCTACTGTAGCAATCCAGTTCTTGTTTTTTTGAATGAAATAACCTCGGATATCTGTTGTGGCTGCAAAATAAAATAGAGCCAAAAAAGCAACAATAGAAATAGTTATAATCGTAGATTTTCCATCCCACTGTAAACGAATACCTTGTTTCTTTTTATTTTTCAGTTCTTCCTTGTACAGTTTTTCCTGTTTCTGAGATTTTGTTGTCATTTTTCATTAAAGTAGAATACTACAAAATTAGTAAATAAACTCATAATACACCCTCATCAGCAAAACTATAATATCCGGTATCACTCATTATCACATGGTCAATAACTGAAATATCCATCAACTTCCCAGCCTCAACAATTTTCCGTGTCAAAGATATATCCTGATGACTTGGAATTAAATTTCCTGAAGGATGATTATGTATCAGTGCCAACTTCACAGAATTAGTTTTCAAGGCTGTTTGAAGAACGATTCTTGTATCAACTGTAGTCTCAGAAATTCCACCCTTGGCAATCTTGGATATACCCAAAACAGAATTATTCGTGTTCAGGAGTATAATATAGAATTCCTCATGATGACTCATTATATCCTGAAATACAGGTCTCATCAGCATGTAGATATCACATGATGAAGTAATTTGACATTTCTGTTCTGTTGAAACATTGTTTTTGTACACTACTGAAACTTCAGCAGCTTCAAATAAATTTACATTTTTATTCATATTGATTTTTATTTAAATTAATTTGAAAATTGATAATTTTAAAAGCAGAAACCCCAACTCCAATACAGGAATTGAGGCTCTGCTCACATTTGGTCTAATCCACTAAAACCAAATTTCTTTTGAGCCTTATTCTATTTTATTTATATTTGCATTGGCAATTTTGCCACAAAACCCTTTAAAATGTAATTATCATGATAAATTTCATTTTAATGACATTTTTATCTTGGCTTGTTTTCTTTCTGATTGTTTTATTTCCATAACTTATTATATTTTAGATTGATAATTCAACAAAAAAGGGCGACTCTAATGAATAGCCCCCTGTTAGGTAGTTGGGTAGGTAGGTAAGGATATTTCTCAAACTTTTATTGTAATATATTCTCAATAAGTTTTCAAAAACAAGTTACCTTACCTACCCTGATTGTTAAAATTAATTTTTAGAAATCTTATTGTTAAAATCGT
>JAVBUX010000209.1:0-15733 GCA_031554915.1 Bacteroidales bacterium
TTTTACAATTCATTTTAATAAGTTTTCAATAAGATTTTTTAAAATTAATTATTTATATAAACTAAATTGAGTGTTATTGTTATTATGATTTTTTCATCGTCTTTTTAATTATTTCTCCATCTTCAGTTTGTAAGTTGATAGTGTAAATTCCTGACTTCAGGAAAGATACATCCAGTTCGAGGATTTGTGGAGAAAAATGATAGACTTTCTGTTCAAAGTGCTTATTGTTCTCATCATCAGTTAGATAAATGACAATATCCTGAGGTTTATTTAGAACAATGTCCAATCCCAACATTTTACTTGTACTGTAGTTTGTCTGATAAACCGCATTTTTTATATTTGAATCGACAATTGCTCCTTTTTCTACTTTGAAAGCATGATGAATGAAAGTTCCGAAATCGGAATTAAAATCTCTGATAATGACTCCATCAGTATTCAATAGCCTGATATAACCGTATCCGGCACGAGGATTTGCCCAGTAATAAAGTCCGTTGTTGGTGCTGTCGTTAACCGAAAACTCATAATAACCTTCAGAAAGAGCAATGGTGTCATTGTACAGTTTTTCTGCCTTGAGCGAATCAGCCGGAGTTCGTAGGAAAACAATCTTACCGCTGGCATCTTTTATTTGCCAGGAAGTATCGTCAGTAATGTTATTCGTTCGGAAAGAAACAATGATGGAATCTCCATAAACCGGTAGTTTTTGGGCAATGGAGTGCTTGTAATTATCATAGGGATACTCATCTGTCTTTTTGTTCGGTTTCGAAAGTTTTACTTCAAAAAGAGTGTCGTCAATGTTAACATCCACAATTCCAGGCAAAACAATTTCTTTTAGTCCCATGAATGGAACATTTCCGGTCCAATGATATACTTGTTTTTTGCGCCCATGTAACCCATATTCGATTTGAAGATTTTCAAGCGTATTACTTCCATTATTTTTTATCAAAATTTTGGGAGAAAAGCCTATCGGATTTATTCTGTTGTAAATATCTGTGGTCGAGGGAGCTATGATTGCTTCCAGTTCAACGTCATTTTTGGAAGAAGGTGCTTTGTAATAGAATGAATAAGCCGATATCGACCATCCACCGGATGGTTTGTTGGAAATATATGGCTCCATTTTTAAGTCGAATGTATGTTGCTGACTGTTAACAGGAATGGTGTAGATATCGGGAATGGCCAGAGAGCCGGGACACCAGTTTGATCGGTCATAGATCCAGGTACCTGATTGCGGATACACCGGATTTGTGCCGCAAGTAATAGTCATTGATCTCTTATTGAGCAAGTTGCCGTCGAGATATAGTTCTCTCCATTTTGGACAAAATTCAGAACAATTATCCGGTCTATCCATGCCGTGTCCGGTCTGTTGGACCCGTAGATTAATAATCTTTGTTTCTGATGGGATTTTTACAGATTGTGGTTTCACCAATGTTTCAAAGGGTCGCAAAGTATCCCCGTATGCAAAAGAACCGTGCCAGAGACTATCGTAACCAATAGGTTCTATCACGGGCTTTCCGGTAATGATCTCAAAATCGACAGTTACAACCCACCCCATGGTTTTGTTGTCTTCGTAACCGGTATGACGGTATTCGATTTCCACAGAATCCCTCAACAGGAATCCCCAATCGGTAACATCCTGAGTCCAGGTAAATTTCCATTCTTTTCCGAACCAACTTCCATACGGAGTTAGATTCCTGACAATTTCCCGTTCTTGTACAGGGGCATTTACTCCTCCTTGTCTTTTTAAAATCACATAATCAAGGTAATCCCAGGCTCCGCATCGCATCCCATCCGGACATTGCATCGTGAGGTGTGCTGTTATTTTTCGGTAAGGGGTTTTAATGGAGGGAAATACAGTCCAGTTGATGACTTCATTGACTCCTCTGGAAGGATCAGTTATCATCAGAGTCTTATTGTGGGAAACAATATGAATCGTATCATTTTCTTTGGACTGAATACATGGATTAACTAGACTCAGGAGTAATAAAGTGCAGAACAGTCGTATCTTACTCATAGATTATAATTTATAAAAAGCAAAGATAGTTTTTAAAATTCAGAATCAAAAATTCAGAATCCGTAAAACGAATGTTTTTTTAAGAGCAAACTTCAATTCTGAATTTTTGATTCTGAATTTTAAAAACTATCTTTGCATCTCAACTTTAAAAACATAATGTCATGAACCAGCCAATTGATTTAATAAAATTTTTTGCAATAGAAGGTACACCTGTTTCTGCCGGTCCGTTGGGCGCCGGGCACATTAACGACTCATTTTTTGTTAAAATAGAAGAAGCTGATAAGCCTGATTATCTGTTGCAACGTATTAATCATAATATTTTTAAGAATGTGGAAATGTTGCAAAACAACATTTTGTATGTGACAAATCATATTCGTAAAAAATTGGCTGAAAAAGGAGAAACAGATATTGTTCGTAAAGCATTGACGATCATCCCTGCAAAAGATGGGAAACTGTTCTATTTTGATGGCGAGAACTACTGGCGTACCTATTTATTTATCTCCGGAGGAAAGGGTTATGATTCTATTACCCCGGAACTGGCTTATGAAGCAGGTAAAGCATTTGGAGAGTTCCAGGGTTATCTGGCGGATATTCCTGAAACAATCGGAGAAACGATTCCTAATTTTCACAACATGGAATTCCGGATGCAACAATTTCGTGATGCCAAAGCTCAGGATGCGGCCGGACGTGTTGCTGCCTGTCAGAGTCTGATTAATGAAATTGAATCTCGTGCTGACGATATGTGTAAAGTGGAAGCTTGGGGTAGGGAAGGCAAACTCCCTAAACGGATCAATCACTGCGATACTAAAGTGAATAATGTTTTGTTCGACGACAAAGGACAAATCTTATGCGTTGTGGATCTCGATACTGTAATGCCGGGTTATGTGTTGTCCGATTTCGGCGATTTCATTCGTACAGGAGCAAATAAAGGAGCGGAAGATGATGCTGATTTGAAAAAAATCGGAGTAAACCTGGATATCTTTGCTGGATATGCCCGCGGATATGCCGAAACAGCGAAAAGATTCCTGACTCCAATAGAAATTGAAAACCTCGCATTTGGAGCTAAACTGCTGACTTTCATGCAAACAGTTCGTTTTTTTACTGATTATCTTAATGGAGATACTTATTATAAGATTCATTTCCCGGAGCATAATCTGCAGCGTACTTATGCTCAGTTGCAGTTGTTGAAGGATCTGGAAGCGAATTATGATAAAATGTGCGAAATTGTTGCGAAAGAATTCAATTCATAGTTATTGATTAATTGGTTGATTTTGTGTGATTTATGAACTTAATGTTATGTTGAAAAAAACTGTTTTTATTATAACTCTTTTATCTTTTGGCCTTTTTTCTGCTTGCGCGGAAAATGAAAAAGAGCCCGATTCAAAAAAAATGTACAGTAACCCTGTCTTGAAACGTAGTGTGCCGGATCCGACCGTCATTAAGGTACAAGATGGAAGTTTTTACCTTTACAGTACAGAAGATATCCGGAATTTGCCGATTTATCATTCAACCGATCTTGTGAATTGGGTCCTTGTTGGAACTGCTTTTACGGATTCAACTCGCCCTACATTTGAGCCGAAAGGCGGGTTATGGGCTCCTGATATCAATTATATCAATGGAAAATATGTCCTGTATTATTCCATGTCCGTATGGGGTGGAGAATGGACCTGTGGGGTCGGAGTTGCTGTTGCTGATAAGCCGGAAGGACCATTTACCGACTTAGGAATGTTGTTCCGCAGTAACGAAATCGGGGTTAAAAATTCGATTGATCCGAATTATGTGGAAGATAACGGGAAAAAATATCTTTTCTGGGGTAGTTTTCGTGGAATCTATGGAATCGAACTGTCGGATGATGGTTTGAAAATTAAAGAAAATGCTGAAAAACGTCAGATTGCAGGTACGGCTTATGAAGGAACTTACATTCATAAAAGAGGAAAATATTATTATATGTTTGCTTCGATCGGCTCCTGTTGTGAAGGTTTGAAAAGTACATATACAACTGTTGTCGGGCGCTCAGAAAACCTTTGGGGACCATACCTTGATAAAAAAGGCCAATCGATGCTGGAGAATCACCATGAAATATTGATCCACAAAAATGACAAATTTGTCGGCGTTGGACATAATTCTGAAATAGTTCAGGATAAAGCCGGAAACGACTGGCTTTTCTATCATGGCTTTTGTGTTGAAAATACCAGTGGAAGAAGTTTATTCCTGGATAAAGTCAGCTGGGAAAATAACTGGCCTGTTGTTTTTGGATCACAACCTTCTATAAAAGCTGAAATCCCTGTATTTTAATTAAATTACAAAATAAGTTTATGAGAAAATTAATTTCACTAATAAATTTGGTCTTGGTCATTTGTCTTTTTTCCTGTAATTCAGAAAAAAAAGACCTTAAGAACACTAAAGACCTTAATTCTCTTAAAGATTCTACAATCCAGAACCCTCTTTCTGTCGCTTTTGGCGACCCCTTTGTCCTCAAAGCTTCCGATGGAAAATACTACATGTATGGTACCGGAGGTGTGAAGGATGGTTTTAGGGCTTACGTTTCTTCCAACCTTTCAGACTGGCAGGAAATAGGCCGTGTATATCAGGGAAATACCGATACCTCTTGGTGTGTTGCTAATTTTTGGGCTCCTGAGGTCTATGAGATTAAAGGAAAATATTACATGCTTTTCAGTGCTGACTGGCGCGAAAACCCGAATAATGAAGGGGAAAATTTCAAGATAGGAGTCGCTGTCTCAGATAGCCCTGCAGGACCATTTACTGACCTGATGAATCGTCCTGTTTTTGATCCTGGTTATCCGATTATCGATGCTAACCTGTATTTTGAAGATGGTAAGGTTTATCTTTACTATTCTCGTTGTTGTTACAAGAATCCTGTGAAAAGTGAAGTCGCAGACTGGGCTAAAAAACAAGGATGGTATAACGACATTGAAGAAAGTTGGGTTTATGGAGTGGAAATAAATCCTGATTTCTCCGGAATTATAGGAGAACCTGTACTTTTGCTTCGTCCTCCGTTGAAGATGGACGACAAGCAAGCTGAATGGGAGAGTCGTTCGGTTACATCACACGAAGTCAATCGTCGTTGGACTGAAGGTTCATTTATATTCAAAGAAAATGATACTTATTACATGATGTATTCTGCCAATTATTTCGGTGGAAAAAATTATGCGGTAGGATATGCTACATCAAAAAGTCCGTTAGGACCTTTCACAAAAGCCGACAATAACCCTGTTTTGCAGAAAAATGTAGAAAATGGTGGTAAAGTTACAGGAACTGGACATTGCATGATGTTTACTGCCGACAATGGCCAAAAATATTGTGTTTATCATGGACGTACAGCGGAAACAGGTGATGAGCGTGTAGTTTTCATTGATAAGATGGAAGTTGGCTCGGATGGCAAATTAGTGGTTCATGGCCCGACAACGAAGGAATAATTAAATACAATATTTAATAATAATTGATAAATCATGAAGAAACTCTTATTGACTGTCGGAATTGTTTTTCTGACTAACTTAGCGTTTGCCCAATGGAAACCTGTTGGAGACAAAATCAAAACGGACTGGGCTGGAAAAATTGATCCAAATAATGTATTGCCAGAATATCCTCGTCCAATTATGGAACGTGCTGATTGGCAAAATTTGAATGGATTGTGGGATTATGCAATTCTTCCTGCAGGACAGGCTGAACCAAACAGTTTTGATGGAAAAATTTTAGTTCCGTTTGCTGCAGAATCCAGCCTTTCTGGAGTTCAAAAGCCTGTTGGAGAAAACAATGAGTTGTGGTACAAACGTACTTTTACTGTTCCTGCAAAATGGAAAGGAAAAAATGTTTTGTTGCACTTTGGAGCTGTCGATTGGAAAGCGGAAGTGTATTTGAATGATGTGAAAATTGGTTCACATACAGGCGGTTATACTCCATTCTGTTTTGATGTGACTCCATATCTTACTGCCGGAAATCAAAAATTAGTAGTGAAAGTATGGGATGGTACAGATAAAGGTTATCAACCTCGTGGAAAACAAGTTAACAATCCTCACGGTATTTGGTACACTCCTGTAACCGGTATCTGGCAAACAGTATGGTTGGAGCCTGTAAGCGACTTACATATCAATGCTGTCAAAGCAACTCCTGATGTAGATAAAAATCGTTTGTCGGTAAATGTTTGCACTGAAAATACTCAGGTTGCCGATGTTGTAGAAGTAAAAGTGAAAGACGGTGCTACTGTAATTGCTCAGGCAAAAGCTGTTCCCGGACAAACTTTGGATTTGAATATTCCGAAAGCTAAACTTTGGTCACCGGAATCACCTTTCCTTTATGATATGGAAGTAACTCTGATCAGCAAAGGAAAAGTGGTCGATCAGGTGAAAAGTTATTGCGCTATGCGTAAAATTTCTACTAAACGTGATGCAAATGGTATCATGCGTATGCAATTGAATAATAAAGATTATTTCCAATTCGGTCCTCTGGATCAGGGATGGTGGCCTGACGGACTATACACTGCTCCAACTGATGAGGCTTTGCTTTACGATATCAAGAAAACAAAAGATTTCGGATATAACATGATCCGTAAACACGTGAAAGTGGAACCTGCTCGCTGGTACACTTATTGCGATCGTCTGGGAATTTTGGTCTGGCAGGATATGCCTAACGGAGACCGTTCTCCCAGTTGGGAAATGTACAACTATTTCTCCGGAACAGAACAAAAACGCACTGCAGAGTCGGAAGCTAACTATCGCAAAGAATGGAAAGAAATTATGACTTTCTGTATGCCTTATCCAAGTGTTGTGGTTTGGGTTCCTTTCAATGAGGCATGGGGACAATTCAAAACTCCTGAAATCGTGGAATGGACTAAAGCTTATGATCCTTCTCGTCTTGTAAATCCTGCCAGTGGTGGAAACCACTACCGTGTAGGGGATATTCTTGACTTACACAGATATCCAGGCCCTGAAATGTTGATGTATGATGCCGAAAGAGTGACTGTGTTGGGAGAATACGGTGGTATTGGTCTGCCAATGCAAAACCATTTGTGGCAACCTGACAAAAACTGGGGTTATGTTCAGTTCAAAAATTCAAAAGAGGTAACTGATGAATATGTGAAATTCGCTGAACAACTTAAGAAACTGATCAAAGCCGGATACTCTGCTGCCGTTTATACTCAAACAACAGACGTAGAAGGTGAAGTGAATGGATTGATGACTTACGACCGTAAAGAGATCAAAATTGAAGAAAATCGTGTTCGTAAAGTAAATCAAGAAGTGTGTAACTCCTTGAATTAAAACAGATAAGATATTCAGTGAAATAGGGAGAGGCTGGTCACTTAGTGTGAACCAGCCTCTCTGTTAATTAATAGTCTCAATTTTTATTATTGATGCTTAATTCTTGATGACCTTATAAACATTAATGTTATTACCTTTGTCCACCTTCACTAAATAAACTCCTTTTGCCCAACCGGAGCAGTCAATAGAAAGCTGAGATCCAACAACTGAAGACGATTTGAAAATAATTTTTCCACTTAAATCAGAGATAGTTACGTTATCTATTGCTAATTGACTATCAATTGTTAATCGTTCTTTCATCGGATTAGGACCAATCCAGATCTTGTTATTATTGATGTCTGCAATTCCTGTAGGCCATTTAACCACGATATCCTGGGTGATAGTCTTGTTTCCGCAAACGTGTTCCAATACAACGGAGATAGTTCCCTTGCCGGCGGCAGCTCCCGAAAATACAACACTGGCTTCGTTACTTGCGTTAGGGCTGAGATTAAATGTTGCTCCGCCTACGGAATAACTCCAGGTATATTTATTAACGTCTATATAACCATCTACAACAAGATCATATTTTAGTCCCGTAATGGCCGGATTAGGATATTTTGTGATTTTCATATTATCAGACAAAGGTTCTGCAACCCATAATGTTGCTTTTGAACTCGTTACTGTCATTAAACTATTCTTTATAACTGCATAATATTGCTCATAATCACCTCTCGTGGCATTGTTAATAGTCAAAGTATTTGTGTTGGCGCCCATGATTGGATTATTTCCTTTGTACCATTGATAAATCAAATCACCCCCTGCTGCCTCTACAGTAAAAGTGTAATTTCCTCCTATACAAATGCTACCATCAGTAGGTTGTTTGGTAATTTTAATCGGATTAAATTGAGTATCTAATATATATTCATATGTTATAGTTCCCGGACTAGAATTATCAGCATTCATAAAAACCAGGATAAGCGTATTTCCACTAGGAACGATAAATTCCATTGTCTTCGTAGGCTCACTAAGAATAGATGAACTTCCGATATCAGCCAAATAGTTAGTCGCAAGATTCGCTGGATCAAAAGAATTCAGGTATGCTGCCGTAAATAATATACCACCTGAAATATAAGTGCTTCTCAAGGTCACTTTCGTTAAAAAAGTAGTGGGAATAGTTACTGTGCGGAAATAAGTAGGGACTAGACTGAATGTGCCGGGAAACGATTTAGGATTTGCAAATGTTGAAGGGGTGGCATCTCTATAAATACGTGCAGGGCCTGTCAATGTTTCTGTTCCGTCAATCGTCATCGCTTGAGGAGTACTCCATTCCGGACTAGCTTTTAGCACATTCATACTTTGTACCTGATGAATTGCTCCTTTAATGTTTGCATTTTTTTTTGCATTTCTTGGCGAGATCCCGGAATTTAAATCATTATTTTGCCCAATTTGAGCACTTGCGGTAATTACGATTGTAAGAAGCGCAAAAATAGAAAGTAATTTTCTTTTCATGAAGAGTAGAATTTAGAAGTTAAACAATAGATTGATTAGAGTTATTTTTGTGTGTAATAATATCTCGTGTGTAATAGTAATTAGAGTATTGTGTATTTTTGTGTCTGACAAATATAATGAATTTTTTATTTATTTGCAAATAAACATTTATTTTTATAATAATTATTTTAAAATTTGTTTCGCATTGTAAGTGTTTAAGCGAGATTTTCGTATTTGTAGAAAAATCGTTACTTTTATCCGTTGAAAATGCAAAACAACAATAATACATCTATATTTCCTGATTGGAAAAAAATTATAACCTTGTTTATGACCGGGCAGGCCTTCTCTCTTTTTGGCTCTTCCCTGGTCGGGTTTGCTATTATCTGGCATATAACACTACAGACGAAATCCGGAGTAATGATGACCATCGGAACGGCTTGTATGTTTTTGCCTCAATTGATTATTTCCTTGTTTGCCGGAGTTTGGGCAGACCGTTATAATCGCAAACGACTTATTATCTGGTCGGACGGGGGAATTGCCATTGCAACTCTTGTGCTTGCAATCGTTTATTTGATGGGTTATCAGGAGCTTTGGCTGATATTCCTTATTCTGGCTATCCGGTCGGTTGGAGCCGGGATTCAGATGCCTGCTGTCGGAGCGATCATTCCTCAAATGGTTCCTGCCGAAAAATTGTTGAAAGTGAACGGGATCAATGGTAGTCTGCAATCGGGGATTACCTTGCTGTCTCCTATTGCAGGTGCGGCTTTGTTGTCGTTTATGTCCTTGGGAGCAATCTTTTTTATTGATGTTATCACAGCTGTTATTGGTATCGGAATACTGATTTTTCTTCCGGTAAAGCCTCATGAAAAATCGGAAAAACCTGAAGGAACAGGTTATTTCGATGATTTGAGAGAAGGTTGGGTTTATGTAAAGCAGAACATCTTTGTTCGGGAAATGCTGATCATGTACACTTTCTATTTTTTCCTGATAACTCCGGTTGCATTTTTATCGCAAGTGGCTGTTGTTCGGAATTTTGGAGATGAGGTTTGGCGACTCTCTGCTATTGAAATCGCTTTTAGCGGTGGGATGATGCTGGGAGGGTTTATTATCAGTTGGTGGGGTGGTTTCAAAAATGGGATCAACACAATCGCTCTTTCCTGCTTTATTGTGGGAATAACCAATATTTTCCTGTATATCCCAAACTTTTATATATACCTGGCTATGATGGCTATATCCGGAATCTTTGCCTCATTTTTTAATGCCACAGAGATGGCTTTGTTTCAAAGCAGGGTAGAAGAGGATAAACAGGGCCGAGTGTTTAGTTGGGTCCAAATCGTAGCTACAGCTGTCCTCCCGTTGGGTATGTTTATTTTTGGTCCTTTAGGAGATATTATGAAAATAGACCTCCAGTTCCTGATCTGTGGTATCTTGCTTGTGGTGTTGAGTGTACAGATATATTTTAATAAAAGGCTCAAGAATGAGGTGAAATAATCCGAAAATTAGTTAAATTTGTACCCTAATCATTTCTATATCTTGAATGGAACAGTTGACAATAGTCAAAGTTGGAGGCAAAATCGTTGAAGAAGAAGATTCGTTGAAGATCTTATTGAAAGACTTTTCTGAAATCAAAGGCCACAAAGTGTTGGTACATGGGGGCGGACGATCTGCTACTCGAATTGCCGAACAGTTAGGGATCGAAAGTAAAATGGTCGATGGTCGTCGTATCACGGATGCTGAAACTCTGAAAGTAGTCACAATGGTATATGGAGGTCTGGTAAACAAGAATATTGTTGCCGGTCTTCAGGCTTTAGGTCTGAATGCAATCGGATTGACCGGTGCCGACCTGAATATTATTTTGTCTGATAAACGTACTGTAAAAACGATCGATTACTGATTTGTCGGTGATGTAAAACAAGTAAATACCGAACTGCCTGCCGAATTAATTCGTAGGGGTGTGGTTCCTGTTTTAGCTCCGTTGACTCACGATGGAAAAGGAAATATCCTGAATACAAATGCCGATACCATTGCCGGGGAAGCTGCAAAAGCTTTTGCCTGTCATTTCGATGTCCGTCTGGTTTACTGTTTTGAGAAAAAAGGAGTATTATCCGATGAAAATGACGACGAGAGTGTCATTCCCGAGATTACCCCGAAACTCTTTGAACAATATGTATCTCATGGTATTATCAATGGAGGAATGATCCCAAAATTAGACAATGCCTTTGAGGCCATCAATGCCGGCGTAAAAGAAGTTGTTATTGCCCATGCATCCGAAATCCATACCGGTCGGGGAACCCGAATAGTGTGCGATTAATATTCATTCTCAAGAATCATGAAAACAATATTTATAGAAGATCGCGTAGAAATAGAAAAAGTTATAGCCAGCAGTGACATTTGTTATGTTGGTATGGTTGATGGTAATGATCCGTATGTCATTCCGATGAACTTCGGTTACAAAGACAATACAATCTATCTTCATTCTGCCCCTGAAGGAAGAAGTATCCGCCTCTTAGAGAAGAATAACCGTGTATGTATCACTTTCAGTAATGGTCATAAATTAGCTTTTCAGCATCCTCAGGTCGCTTGTAGTTACAGAATGAAAGCCCGCAGTGTGATTGCGTATGGAAATGTAACCTTCATTGAAGATCTGGGGAAAAAAGTGGAAGCCTTGAACATCATCATGGCGCAATATTCCGATAAAGAATTTCAATATTCTGATCCTGCGGTTATTAACGTTAAAATCTGGACGGTAGAAATTGAACAGATATCGTGCAAAGAATTTGGAGCTCCTCATAAATAAAAAATGTCCAGGAGCAAAAAAACAAAATCAAGATGAATAAAAATTTTCAAATGGTGGCAAAAACTTTGTACGGACTGGAGAATATCCTGGCCTCAGAGTTAGTCGCCCTTGGAGCCAATCATTTGCAGATTGGACGAAGGATGGTTTCTTTTGAAGGAAATAAATCCTTGATGTACAAAGCAAATTTTCATTGCCGTACAGCTTTACGTATCTTAAAGACCATTGATACTTTTACCGCAAAAAGTTCGGATGAAGTATATGAAAAAATTAAACAAATTCCATGGGATCAGTATCTGACTTCCAAGAAAACTTTTGCTGTTGATGCTGTCGTACATTCGGAGGTTTTCACTCATTCAAAATTTGTAGCTTACCGTACGAAAGATGCGATAGTCGATTATTTCTCGGAAAGAGGAGAAGAACGTCCTTCTGTACGAATCAATAATCCTGACTTACAACTACATATTCATATTTCTCACCGGGATTGTACGATTTCTATCGATAGTTCCGGAGAGTCGTTGCACAAACGAGGCTATCGTTTGGAAGAAACGGAAGCTCCTTTGAATGAGGTGCTTGCTGCCGGAATGATTATGAAGACAGGCTGGAAAGGCGAATCAAATTTTGTCGATCCGATGTGTGGTTCGGGAACGTTATTGATTGAAGCAGTCCTGATCGCCCGCAATGTTCCTCCCGGTATTTACAGAAGTAAATACGCTTTTGAAAAATGGGATGATTTTGATGAGGATTTATTCAGGGATATTAGCTCTGATGATAGTGGTGAGCGTGATTTTGAATTCAAGGCTTATGGTTCGGATATTTCCGACAGAGCAATAGCAATCGCTTCCAAGAATGTTAAAAATGCGGGACTTTCTAAATATATTGAATTGGAGATTAAGCCTTTCCAGAAATATGAGGACGCTCCTCAGCCGGGTATTCTGGTAACTAATCCTCCTTATGGCGAACGTTTGAATCCGCGAGATTTGATGTCCTTGTACGGCATGATAGGAGAACGTATTAAGCACGTTTTCACCGGTTATGATGCCTGGATCTTATCTTCAAACAAAGAAGGATTTGACAATGTAGGATTAAAGCCTTCCGTGAAAGAAAAGTTGATAAACGGATCTCTGGATTGCGAATTCCGTAAATATGAGATATTTAGTGGGAAACGGAAAGAATTTAAGAAAGAATGTGAAGAAAAAAAACTTGTTAAACGCAAAGATATGGAGTTTTGAGGATATGTGTAGATTGATTTGTTTTTTGGTTTTTGTATTGTCATTTGTAAATATGAGTGCGCAAAATAAAGAGTTGACTCTGGAAGAACTTCTTCCCGGAGGGCGGAATTATGCTGATTTTGTTCCGAAGCTGCCCTCTCAAGCCAAATGGTATGGCGACCAGATCGCAATGGCTAAACAAGATACCCTGTATCTGGTAAATCCGGAATCGAAATCGAAGAAAACAGTTCTGATTACCAATGAAGAGTTGAGGAAATTATTGTCAAATGATAAGGCGACTGTAAATCAAATTACTTTTCCTAAAATAGGAGGTGTTCAGGTTGCATCGATCATTTTGACGGATAAGAATGCTTCCAAACGAGTCTTGTTTGATATTGCAAACAAGCGAATCTTGAAGCAACTTAAGCAAGGAAATGATTGGGGTAATGTTGGTTTTTGTGCTGAAAATCAGAGAGTTGCATTTGTGGTGGATAATAATCTCTATATTTCGGACGAGAATAATATATTGCCGGTTGAAGTCGCAAAAGATCAGAATAAAGACATCATTAACGGTCAGGCTGCTCACCGGAATGAGTTTGGTATCAAAGGGGGAACTTTCTGGTCTCCAAAAGGAAATTATCTCGCATTTTATCGTATGGATGAAAGTATGGTCGGTGATTATCCTTTGGTTGACATTTCTACTCGTGAGGCCGAATTGAAATCCATCAAATATCCGATGGCCGGAATGGCCAGCCATGAAGTAACTATCGGAGTATATTCGCTTAGTGGTGGGCGGAGTGTCTTTCTCAAGACAGGGGAACCTAAAGATCGTTATTTCACGAATCTATCCTGGAGTTTCGATGAAAAGTATTTATACATTGCCGAACTAAACAGGGCGCAGGATACTTGTACGCTGAATTGTTACGATGTGCAAACCGGAAATAAAGAACGGACTTTATTTGTTGAGAAAAATGAGAAATATGTGGAGCCGCAAAATCCATTGATTTTCTTGAAGCGGAATCCCGAATTGTTTATCTGGCAAAGTAAGCGCGACGGATACAACCAGTTGTATCTTTATCGTATTGATGGTACGTTGATCCGTAAACTGACAACAGCGAAAGCGGATGTTATGGATGTCTTGGGGTGTGATGACAAAGAACAATTTGTTTTTATCATGTCTAATGAATTGAATCCGGTGGAAACTCAATATTATAAAGTGAATATTGAGACTGCAGAGCGGACTCAATTAACATTTGAACCGGGTGTTCATTCTGCTTCACTATCTTTTTCCGGGAAATATTTGTTGGATAATTATTCAAATAAAGAAACAGTACTGAATCAACAGATTGTTCACACAGGTAATAAAAAGACATTTACTTTACAGAAAGCATCCAATCCATACCCGGGTTATCAATTGCCTGAAGTGTCATTGGGAAAGATTAAAGCTGCAGATAAAATGTCGGATTTATATTATCGTTTAGTAAAACCAACGAATTTTGATCCTTCTCGTAAGTATCCTGTTGTGATTTATGTGTATGGAGGCCCTCATAGCCAGATGGTTAAGAATAATTGGATGGCAAGTATGAGAGGCTGGGATATTTATATGGCTCAAAAGGGCTATGTTGTTTTTACACTGGATAATCGTGGAACATCTAACCGTGGTTTGGCTTTTGAAAATGTGATTCATCGTAATCTGGGAGTGTATGAGACTGCTGATCAGATGTGTGGAGTGGACTTCCTGAAATCATTACCTTATGTCGATGGTGAAAGAATAGGAGTGCATGGCTGGAGTTATGGTGGGTTTATGGCAACCAATATGATGCTTCGCCATCCTGATGTATTCAAGGTGGGTGTTGCCGGCGGACCGGTGATCGATTGGAAATATTATGAAATTATGTATGGTGAACGGTATATGGATATGCCTCAGGAAAATGAACAAGGGTACGAGAATGTTTCTTTGATCAACCAGGCAGGTAATCTGAAAGGCCATTTGCTGTTAATTCATGGTGACGAAGATCCAACGGTGGTTTGGCAAAACAGTCTTTCTTTTTTGAAGGCTTGCATAAAAGCACGTACATATCCTGATTATTTTGTTTATCCGGGACACGGACATAACATGATCGGACCGGATAGAGTACATTTGTATGAGAAAATAACAAGATATTTTGAAGATTACTTAAAATGATAATATGAACATATTGCTCTTAGGCTCAGGAGGCCGTGAACATGCTTTGGCTTGGAAAATAGTGCAAAGCCCTAAAGTGGAAAAGCTATTTATTGCTCCCGGAAATGCAGGAACAGCAGAAGTTGGAATCAATGTCAATATTTCAGTAAATGATTTTTCTGCTCAGAAAGATTTTGTACTGAAAAATCAGATAGATATGATCATAGTCGGCCCGGAAGATCCGTTGGTCAATGGAGTCTATGATTTTTTCAAAAATGATCCGGAAACAGCTCATGTTCCGGTAATTGGTCCGTCGAAAGAGGGTGCCAAAATGGAAGGTAGCAAGGATTTTGCCAAAGCTTTCATGAAAAGACATAACATTCCGACTGCCAGATACTTCAGTGTTACAAAGGCTAATTTCCAGGAGGGAATTATTTTTCTGCAATCTTTGAAGGCTCCGTATGTGCTTAAGGCAGATGGACTTGCTGCAGGAAAAGGCGTGCTGATCCTGAATGATCTTGCAGAAGCTGAGAAAGAGCTGGGTAATATGTTGAATGGTAGTTTTGGAAGCGCCAGCAGCACGGTGGTAATCGAAGAGTTTCTTTCAGGAATCGAATGTTCGGTTTTTGTATTGACAGATGGGAATTCATATAAGATCCTTCCCGAAGCGAAAGATTATAAGCGGAGTGGAGTAGGAGATACCGGTTTAAATACAGGAGGAATGGGGGCTGTTTCGCCGGTCTCATTTGCTAATGAGGCTTTTATGAAAAAAGTGGAAGAGCAGATTGTTATTCCTACTGTTGAAGGTTTGAA
>JAVBUX010000322.1:0-7543 GCA_031554915.1 Bacteroidales bacterium
GTCTTCGGCAATAATACTGAGTAATGATGTAGCATAGGTGGAATTCATGTATTTTATATTTGATAATTAAGATTTTAGAATGAGGCTGACGAATAAGAAAATCATTCTAAATTCTTAATTCTCAATTCTCAATTGTTAAAATGGTAAATCGTCTGTTTTGTTTTCCGGAAGCGGAGGCATAGCTGCAGGACCAGGCATAGGGGCTGCATCCATTGGGAAATTAGGAGCTCCCATCGGTGCAGCACCTGCCATTTCTACTTTCCAGGCTTTTACGTCAGTGTACCAGCGACCATTGAATTCGCGGCTTTCAACATCAAAGTCAATTGTTAAATTGTTACCAACTACCAACTGAGATGGATTGATCTTGTCACCCCAGATAGCGACACATACTTTGCGAGGATATTGACCTTCGGTTTCAAGGATAATATCTTGTTTTTTCCATTCTCCGTTTTTGCCTTGTCCGGTTTGCAGAGGCAGGATCTGTACTAGTTTTGCTGTTAATTGCATTATCGTTTGTTTTATAAATCTTTTTGCAAAGATAAAAAATATATATCATTTTATCACTACAACTTTTATCCCTTCCGTATTCGATACAAACTCCGGAGCATACATGCTCTGAATAGTTGTGATACCATTCGAATATTCACCGGCTCTTGTCACATAAGTTTGATATTCAAATACATACGTTCCTTTTGGAAGGTTGTAGAAATAAAAATTAGTAGAAGCATCTTTCGATGTCTGATAATAAATGATTTGCTCTTTCCAACCAATACCTGAAATCTGTTCTGCAGGCTCAAAACAAGCAGCACGCATATCTTTCAGCAGCACATATTCCATATCCCGGTCATTACGAACGGTGAGTCGTATTACAACTTTATCTCCGGTTTTCAACGGATTTTTATCGGTCACAGGTATCAAAGTCTTTCCGGAAGCGGAAACTTCTTCTTTGAAAAGTAATTTCTCAACATTCAATCCGGTTTTAGATTTTGTAATTTTATTCAAATCTTCGAAATATTGCCAGTATAATGCTCCCCAGGAAGGAGTATCACTTGATTTTGAGATAGAGACTTTTCCCATATCAGGGGTAATGGCTTGTGAGTCAAAAATTTGCTTAATATAACCAGTCCCGGTTTCTGTTGATTCTGGTTTCATACGTATCTTACCAAGAGTGATTTGGGCTTGTTCGTTATTATCGAGCCAGTTACTTCCCGTTTGAATCAAAGCGGATATTGCATTTACGGTTGCCGGAGTACTTTCCCATTCCTGAGTTTGTTTCTGTTTTAACAGCCACAATTTCAGAGCATTCATTTCTTTTTCTGGAGCTCCTGTTTTCAGGAATGCTTCCATAATAAATGTATGAACAGCCGTTGCACTCTGGAACATAAAAGCATGAGTATCATTATTCGGCCAATACATTCCCAGCTCCTCTTTTTGTTGTGCATGCTCGCGAAGAGAGTTTACAATAGCCTTTGCAATTTCTTTATTGCCGGATTGCTGTAAATACAGTGCGATAATAGCTCTACCATAAAGAGTAGGGTATTGGGTCCAGTTGTTCGAGGCAATCCGACTATAAAAATTAGAGGCTGCTGTTGTTTTATCAGCTTTTGGGAATGCAGGATACAAGCTTCTCACAAACAAATATTCTACTTCGTAAATCGAAATTGTATTTTTCTTTTCCCAACTTTTATCGTATTTTTTCAAATCTTCAAAATGTCTTACAAATTGATTATCAATAAAGTCAATTGCATTCCTTTGCATTTCCTGAATTGTAGCATCCGAATCAATACTCTGCTTTTCTGCAAGTTGAGCTATTCCGTAAAGCAACCATTGAGTGACGGATATATCAGAGTTCATGCCTTTGAACCACGGCCAGCCTCCATCCTCTTTCTGGAGTTCTTTTAACTTAGCAACAGCACTATTATTCAAATTTGCTGAACGGTTTACATCAAACAATAAGCTCAAACGTTGTTTTTGTTCCGTTTCATCCTTTCCTTCCATCAACCAGGGTGTTTCTTCCAACAACACCGCTTTCAGTTCCTGATTTTTCTCTAAATTAGATAACAATGTTTCTTTTCTACCTCCTTGTTTTGTCCAGACATCGATTATCTGTTTGATTTTCGGTGTACTATTCGCAATTTTAACAGCCAAATTATTGGCGTAGTATGCTGCAAACCATGAAATTGCATCGTCTTTAGAAGGCTCTGCAATGGTCGGAAGAGCCTGTATTGCATACCAAACCGGACTATTTGCAAATTCAAGACTTAAACGAAAGTTCTTCAAGGAAGCTGATTTATTATTTACCAGATTATTCAGGGTAAATTGTTTATTGCCTTTGCCTGAAATATATAACGGCAAACTTTCAGTTACCAGCATCCTGTTTGGTAATACCGGCAACAAATGTTGCTCTCCGTCACTGAAATTATTTGCAGTCGCAACAACCTTACAGGCAGTAATATCGATATTAGCAGGAACATCAAATATCCAACTGGCAGTTGTAGTCTTGCCTGCATCCACCGAAAAATCTTTTTGAGCATTGGCAACGACAATAGTTACTTTCTCAGTTGCAGGATCAAAGAATGAAATCGATACTTTTCCGGAGAGGTTTTCTTCCGAAAGATTTGAAATCGTAGTAGTTAAAGTCGTTTTATCTCCATGACGTATAAATCTTGGCATGTTCGGACTAACCATTAACTTTTTCTGACTGACAGCGTTTTCAATCAATTGTCCGTATTTCAAATCTTTAGTATGGGCTAATGCCATAAACTTCCATGTAGTATTACTTTCCGGAACAGTAAATGAAATCAGAGTTTCGCCATCTGAATTTGTGTATAATCGGGGATAAAAGAACGCTGTTTCATTCAGATTTTTCCGGATTTGTACTGGTTCATCAACACTCGTATTCCCAACTACATCTTCCCTCTCTGCAACGACTACCTTATGTTCTTCCAGATCAGCAATATCAACACCAGATTTATTTTCGTCTTCAGCTACACTCTCGGCAGCATAAGCCACCGTTGACTTTGCAAATGCAACTTGAGTTCTCAGTAACGTACCATACATATTCAAACCGAACCAGTTAAAACTGTCGAAAGAAGATTCAGGAACTCTATTTGACGCTTTATATAAATGAATATATTGGTTTTGAGAATGGAAATCAGTCCCTTCGTTGAAATAAGGATAAAACAGGTTGATCATCCCCTTCGGAGAGAAAATCCAGTCATGAGCATACAATTTATCCAAAGAAGCATCATACATTGATGCAAGAATTTCGGCTCCAACAGCTTTTTTATCAGCATCTTTAACTGAAATCTTCCATTCTTCCTTCTGACCGGGAAGCAGCTTGTTCCGGAAAACTTCCATTTTTAATTCCAGATCTTTCTTTGCTTGTGCTTTTTTTATTGCAATATTCCGGGCAAACAATTTTCCATCTTTTATGAAAACTAGAGAAATAACAACCCCATCTCCATACGATTCCTTAAAAGTGACCGGTATCTTTTTAATATTATTATTGAGTTCAAATCGTGAAGATTCAATCTTCCTATCTCCATTGAAAATATCGTATAGAACATGAACGTTCTGAGCAGACGAGCCGTAAATAATATCGGTAGTCTCTCCAACAGCACATTCCGATTTTGGCTCCAGGAACCATTCGTACATCATAGCCGGAAGTTGCTTATCATCTCTTGAATAAAGCAAAAATAATACTTCCTCCGAGACTTCACGTCCTTTATCGTCATTCGCTTTTACAATCATCCGGTAACGCCCGGATTGAAGTTTAGCTAAAAGATCAAGATTAATTTTTTCTCCTGAAATAAATTTACCTGAAACAATCTGTTTATCAGTCTTTAAGTCTCCTTCATTCCAGTTTTTATCAAAAGATTCATCTCCTTTCAGGCTGTGAATTTCATAACTACCTTTACTATTTACGACTTGATTATTCAGATTTTTTGAAAATACTATAAATTCGGGCAAGTTATTTTTGTCTATCGGATCAGTAAGCGAAGGAACCGTTAATTGCATAGAAAGAGTTCCTACAGGCACAGTAGTCGAGTTTTGCTGAGTTTCTCCTTTATCGTCTGTAACAGATACCTCTATCTGGTAATTATAAGAAAGGCGTTTTATCAACTGATCGCCGGATTCTTTTTCAGCAAGAAAAGTGATTGCAAATTTTCCATCATTATCTGTTTGTATAACTCCTTCGGACACTTGATTTTCACGACCTCTACTCCATCCCCAGAACCAATTATATCGCTGTACAATCCTGTATTTGACCTGTACATTTTGAAGGTTGACACCAGAGAATGTCTTTGTTTCTCCTTTGACAGTTACTTGATCTCCAAAGCTATAAGTATCTTTTAACGGTTCAAATGTGATATCAAAGCCAGGACGCTTGTATTCTTCAACCTGGAAATAAACATTTCCGCCATCATTATCTGTTGAAATTGAAAAACCTCCATTTAATGCTCCGTGTGGTAAAGTAAATTCGCCGAAGAACGATCCCATATCATTTGTCTGCACAACTCTTGTATCTATTTCTTGTCCGTTTGGATCCCTTAATGACAATACATATTTCTGATTCACAGCAACTTCCGAGGAGTCTTTTTGTAAAGAATATGCTATTCCCTTAAAATAAACCGATTGACCGGGGCGATAAATACTTCTGTCAGTAAAAAGATTCAAACGGGTTACCTTATCGTCATTTATATGATAACGGCTACCCCATGGAATGGCAGAAAACAGTAATCCTGTATCTTCTCCGGAAACCACTGAATAGTACTCCATCCGGCTTCTTTCCTCATAAGACGCTATTGCCAAACCGCCTTTCCCGGTTGTAATCGAAGTTTGAAGCTGATTTTTATTCTTAACTTTCTTATACAGATTTACGTTAGCATTTTCTATTGGTTTACCGCTTATACGATCAACGATCAGAAACTCGTATTTGTTATCATAAGAACGGGCAACAGATGCTAACCTGGACACAGAGAAATATCCGTTTGCTATTTGATCTTGCTTATTATCCGCAAATATCACATACTCGTACCCTCCAAGGACTTTCATTGGAAGCTCTAAAATTGTGTCCGAAGTCAAATATGGAAGTTCGTTTTTCAGAGAAAATATTTTAGTATCCACTAAAGTTCCTGATTCTTTGTATTTGCCGGATGTATTCCAAACATTTTCATAGACAGTTGACGGCACATTCATCTTATAAATTCGGACAGTCAACTTATTTGCATTTCGATAATTAATTTTTACCTGAAGCGATTTTCCCGGATATACAGTATTATCCGTTACCACATTAACATGAGATTGTGTCAGACTACTTTCCAGATTTTTCAATAGGCCTATCCGTTTATAATTCGGATATTTACGGATACCATCTTTACATATCTGATATGCCTTGGCTTTATATTCATCAGACTCCTGCGACCTCTTTTTTTCTTTCAAAGGAATAACTCTTCCATCTTCAGGACTTCTCATCATGGAATACAGAGAGGCCTTTTTAAAAAGGATTTCTACACATATATCCTTTTGTTCATATTGCTTTCCCAAAATATCAAGCGCAGAGACATACCATTCATTGTTTTTTTCATTAACCGTCTTTAAGGCCACAAATTCCAGACGGTCCAGATCAGGCAATAACAAAGCCAATTTATTTTTTTGATTCAACCTGAATGATAATATCTTCTGATAAATTCTCAGAATATGCGTTGTTAGATCATTCGGTTCGGGAGCAACCTGCATTTTCACAAAATCAGTTGCCGGAGAAAAGTACTTATTATCTGAAAATTTACTTTGAGGGAAGTATTCATCTGGGTTCTGATAAGATAACATCTTCAGAACGTCGATTCCTTCATTGGCAAGAAAATCATATACCGTCGGACGAAGATCCCTGGAATCATTTCCTGTAGTTAAGATTTTTTTATATTTCAGAATATCTGTCGATTGTAATTCCTTTTCAGCTTTCAGCGACAAATCCACATATTCCGAAATTTTTTGAATATAAATATTTGTAGTCCATTCCCGGATATCTTCCGGAACATATCCAAAAACAGCTGTTCTACCATAAATTGTATGAGATTCCGACTCATAATATTTAAAATATAATTGTGCCAGAATTGAATACAAAAGACTCTGCTCTACTACATCCTGATCTTCCTTTGTATATTGCTCTATTTCAGAAAGTAATTGTGGAAAGCGGTCTTTATCGACCACCAGTTCATACTTAATTTTATAAATCAATGATTTAATTAATTCCGGACTGTTTTTTTCTTTCAAAGCCTGTTGATAAATTTTTTCAACATTTTCTGCTGCTGTTTGGGGTAAAGAAGCTTTTTCCGCTTTATTTACACTACCCCACAAAGACTCATAGTTTAAATTGATCATAACTTTTTGAGGTTGATTCTGGGCAATTGAATTGATGGTTAAACTGCCTACGATTACCATGGCACATATTGCTGACAAATAGCGTTTTAAAAACATAATGCATCAGTGTTAATTGGTTTGTCAAAACTTACAAATATAACACTAATGCATTACCCGAACAAGATGTTTTATCTTTTTTTACAAATTTCTTATTGGTGTTAGATTCCGGCTTCTGATTTAACTTGCTCAAGCCATTTATTAATGCGTCCTTCGGTTTGATCATCTTCATTATCAATATCTAAAGCTAATCCACAGAATTTTCCATCTTTCACGGCCCTGGAATCATCAAAAGAATAACCTGCAGTATCTACACTTCCGACTAATGTGGCACCCGCTTTTTCTGCCTCTTCCGCCAGCAATCCTATTGCATCACAAAATGTGTCGGAATAAGAAGATGAATCTCCTGTCCCAAATAAAGCAACCGTTTTCCCAGACAAGTTTTGTTTTCCCAGTTGAGAGGCCATACCTTCCCAATCGTCCTGCAAATCACCTGATCCCCAGGTAGAAGAGCCTAACAGAAGAACATCATATTCGGTGAACTTATCAGCCTTTACACGACCAACATCAAACAGATTGGATTTATCTACTCCGAGCTTTTTAGCTATGGTTTCTGCTGTAGATTGAGTATTTCCGGAAGAGGAACCATAAAAAACACCTATTGTCTTCATAAAATCAAATTTTAAGTTTAAAATATAACAATTGAGCAAAGGTATCGGATTTGGAAGTAAAAAAAACTCCCCTCTTTTTTGGATTTTTAAAGGAATTTATCCAAAGAAAAGGGGATGTTTTGAGAAATATATCTCGAATGATTATTCACAAACTTATTTTTTTGAAGCTTTTTTTGTTGTAATTACGATAACTCCGGACTTTCCCTTTTCTCCATAAATATTACTTGCCGAGGCGTCTTTCAAAATACTCATCGATTCTATATCTTCAGGATTGACATCCTCAATACCTTTTTCAGAAGCAACCCCGTCTATAACAATCAAGGGATGTTTTGAAATTGATAACAACCGTAACATTGTTGTCGCCTTGAAATTCGCATCCTGAGATTCTTTTATTTCTTCAGGACTCTCATCTTTGCTTTTTGGCGCAAAAACAGAAAGTTGATCCGGTGAAA
>JAVBUX010000063.1:0-3028 GCA_031554915.1 Bacteroidales bacterium
GCAATCATTTATAACAAATTTCAAATGAGTGAATTAAACACCTCCGGCTTGAGATTTGTCTTGCCCAATCGATTCCTTTATACAGGGATTCAACTTGCCCATTTCGGATATCAGGATTATAATTATTTATCATTCCAAACAGGGGTGGCAAAACGACTAAACGATCGCTTTTCAATAGGAGCTAAAATAAAATTGATCTACCTGAATAACTTCCTCTCAGAAAAGGCTCAAACCGGATTCAAAGCCGGGTTTGGATGCACTTTTCAAGCTTTTTCTTCTACCAAAATTTGCTTTCTGACCGAAAATATCGCATCGACTTTCGAACAAAAAGACTATTCCGTTCATATCGGATTTGATTATCAATGCTTGTCAAACTTAAATCTTTCTTCCGAAATTTCATATAATGCCTGGAATAAGACCAATGTCAGTTTAGGAACAGAATATCAAATTATCGATGAACTATACTTCAGGGCAGGATTTCAAACTGTTCTCTCAACTCCCTCTTTAGGAGCCGCTTATTCTTTCAAAAATATGGACATCGGCATTACATTTACAACACATCAAACACTAGGAAACTCAACTATGATTGAGGTCGAATATAAATTCTAACCTGAGCATAAACTTTTAATAATTAAACCTTAACAATATGAAGTCACTCATTACCGTAATTCTACTATTATTCCCGATTGTTGTCTTGTCTCAAGCCACAGAAAAAAATACATTATGGATGGAGTATCTTGAAGAACTATCTGAAAACGAAATGGAATCATCCCAAATTGAGAGCCTGTATGAAGAACTCTCGTTTTTGAGCGAACATCCATTGAATCTAAACACTGTTACAAAACAAGATTTGGAACGGCTACCCTTCCTTTCGAAAATCCAGATTGAAAATTTGTTATACCATATATATAAGTACGGATCCATGAGCACAATCTATGAGCTAAAAAATATAGATGGATTTGATTATCAAACGATTCAATACCTATTGCCTTTTGTCATCGTCGAAGAAAAAAACAAAACAGAGTCCTTAGTATTGAAAAATCTACTAAAATATGGAGAAAACGACCTCCTGATACGTATGGACAACTGCCTGCAGAAAAAAGCAGGATATCGTGATGCCAACGATGAAGAAAAAGAAAAATATCCTAACCGGTTCTATCTCGGAGAACCTTATTATCTTTCCATTCGATATGGATTTCAATATAAGGATAGAGTTCAATTTAGCCTTGTTGGAGAAAAAGATCAGGGAGAAGCTTTTTGGAACAAGCACCACAAAGGATTTGATTTTTATTCTGCAAATTTCTCTCTGAAAAATACAGGTATCATAGACGCATTCCATCTGGGCGATTATAGAGCCTCCTTCGGACAAGGACTCGTTCTTAATACCGACTTTGCGATGGGAAAAACGTCGGATGTAAGCAATATTGGTAAAAAGAACCAGGGAATAAAACGACACTTTTCAACCAATGAAAACGATTTTTTCAGAGGAATGGCTATTTCTCTCAAACTCAACCAAACAAAGTTGCATCTCTTTGCATCACACAAAAAACTGGATGCAGGGGTAAATGAAAATTTCATCTCCGGATTTAAAACAGATGGCTACAACAGGACTTATAACGATCTGGAAAAACATCGGCAGGCAGAAATGAATGTCGGAGGAGTTAATTTTCAATGGAAAAACGAATCATTTCAAATAGGAACTACTGCTGTAGCATATAATTTTGGAGGGAAAGAGCTCAATCCGGAACTCAAACCTTACAATCTTTACTATCTGAGAGATGACCATAATTATAATGTAGGGATCGATTATTCCTACCAACGAAAAAAACTATTATTCCAGGGAGAAACTGCTATCGGAAAAAATGGAGCAATAGCTACCATCAATAATTTATTGATCGCTCCCGCAGCATTTTTTAAATTTACCCTTTCGTACAGGAATTACTCGCATAAATATCAATGCGATTTTGCACGATCTCTGAGAGAATCTTCTTCTATTCAAAATGAAACTGGACTCTATTTAGGGGCTAAATATTCTTTATCCAAATGGCAACTGGCCGGATATGTCGATCTCTTCCATTTTCCATGGCTTAAGTATGGTATCGATACCCCTTCTTCCGGAAAAGATGTGCTATTACAAGCAAATTACAGTCCTAAAACCTCTTTAAATATGAATGTTCGATATAAAATTAAGAAAAAAGAGAAAAATAAAACCGGAAAAACCGTTGAAGTGATTCCATATACACAACATAGATGGAGATATCAGTTAAATTTTAAGCCAAATCCAAAATTCAATCTGAAAACTCAATTTGATTATAATATTTATTCAGCAGACAATAATAATACTTCCGGATGGTCAATCGCTCAGGCATTGGGATACAAAACAAATAATTCTAAATTTTATTGCGACCTTTCTTTTGCTTATTTTAATGTAACAGATTGGAATAACCGCATTTACAGCTATGAAAAAAACATTTTATATGTGTTCAATATGCCCTCCTACTCTGACGAAGGTATCAGATATTATATTACTCTTAAATGGAAAATTTGTAGTATTTTAAACCTCTATTCAAAAATTTCTTCCTCTCATTATTTTGAAAAAAACACCATCAATTCTAGCTTGGAAAGTATTGAAGGAAAGAAAAAGACTGAAATTAATTTTCTTTTAAAACTTAATTTTTAATATTGTACCAAATTTTTTATATATTTGTCTCGAATTTGATTACACGTTTAAAATTGTAGTACGCAATATGTAACATTTGTAATTGCCTTAAATTAGTATTGCTATGAATGTTGATCCTGCGAAGATGAATGCGAAATTTAAGTTAAAATTACTTAAAAGTATGTTGTGCCGGGAAAGTGTTGACTTTTTTTTCCAACTTTTCGGCGTTATTTTTGTTTAACATAGAACACGTACATCTGTCGAATAATTTGAAAAAGGACATTTATAGTCATTTACAGATATATTTTGGCAAGCAAAGTGTAAGAATTTGGAATGTATTTTGAGTAAATTTTATTATTTATTGTTATG
>JAVBUX010000198.1:0-6827 GCA_031554915.1 Bacteroidales bacterium
GGATAAAACAGATACAAAAATCCTGTTTAGAGAGATTGTCATTGAGAATATTCCTAAATATAGTTATTGTGTTTGTGCTTCGCAGTTATGCGCTGCAAATGTATGTAATTATTTTTGAACTATGAAAAAATCGTGCCAAAATAAATTCAGAACTCCATATAAAATTCAATATTCTCTTGTGTAAGGATATCTATTGGCATATAATTAATCTGTTGAACCTCTTTCTTAAATATAAAGTGATCGCTAAATGCTTTAACCCCTTTATATGCCTGTTCCTCAGGACGTTGAGCAATAAGATACGAAACCGTGTTATTCTTGAGATATTCCACATTCTTTTCAAGCAAGTCATACCCGATCATCCTTACATGATTCATTTTATATTTTTCAAGAAAACCGGCAACAGCATAAGTCCTGGATGAAAATATCGCAGTCCCTTTAATATCCGGATTTTCCGCAAAAAGTTTCTTCATCATAGCTTCATTCTCTTCTGGATCATCCGCGCTTAAAGTACCACGGAGTACTTTACAGGATTGTTGATTTTTTTCAATATACGATTTAAAACCTTCCATCCTTATAGCAATCTGATTAGATGGAGTTTGCCCCGTATCAAAAAAACTAAAAATTGCAATTTTGTCCACATCTGAATGCTGTGAAAACAATAATTTTGCTCCCAGGTAACCACTTTGGAACGAATCCTGACCATAAAAAGCAAGAGGATTGGCTTCTTCAAGGCGGGAATCAATGAAAACGTAAGGAATTTCCATTTCTTCCATTTTCTTTGTATAAATCAATGTCTTAGGCCTATATAAAGGAGCGAGTAAAACACCATCCGGAGCCGAACCCTGTCCCAATACCACATCCATTGCGTCGGCAAAAGAAGTCGGACTATACTGATCAAAATAATGAACTTTCACAACAACCTTAAAATCATACAATTCTTGTTCAGCCCTAAGCAAACCTTTTTCTATCAACTCCCAATACCCCCCGGGTTCACAATTAGGAATCACAGCACAGAAAACAAACACCTTTTTTGAAGCCAGAGCACTGGCATAATGATTAGGCCTGTAGTTGATCTCATTTAAAATCGACTGAATTCTTCTTCTTGTCTCATCCGACACATTTCCTCGGTTATGCAATACCCGATCGACCGTCCCTGCTGAAACGCCTGCCTTTTCAGCAATATCTTTGATTTTGATTTTTTGTGGTATAGAGTTCATAAGGGTATAAAATATTTCCTGAACAAAGGTATATAAAAAACATTATAAACAACCGAATTATAAAAAAGATTTGTATATTTGTGTGCGCACACAGAGACTATTAAAAATACAAAAATAAAATAACATACTAATTTACAGTAATTTATGAAACTAACAGAGCAAACCTGGAGATGGTACGGTCCAAACGACCCGGTCAGCCTATGGGATATTAAGCAAGCCGGAGCTACCGGAATTGTCAATGCCTTGCACCACATCCCTAATGGAGAAGTGTGGACTAAAGAAGAAATCATGAAACGCAAAGAAATGATTGAAGCCGTAGGGCTTACGTGGTCTGTTGTTGAAAGCGTTCCTGTTCACGAACACATTAAAACCCAAACAGGAGATTTCCAAAAATACATCGACAACTACAAAGAAAGCATCCGCAATCTCGCAGCATGTGGCATATACACTGTAACTTACAACTTTATGCCTGTGCTCGACTGGACACGTACAGACCTGGCTTATACCATGCCTGATGGTTCCAAAGCATTGCGTTTTGAAAAATCAGCTTTCGTGGCTTTTGAATTGTTCATCCTAAAACGCCCGGGAGCAGAAAAAATATACACTCCACAAGAAATTGAAAAAGCAAAAAAACGTTTCGAATCAATGTCGGAAGAAGAAGTTACGACACTTACCCGCAACATGATTGCCGGCTTACCAGGTTCGGAAGAAAGTTTTACTGTGGAACAATTCCAACAAGCACTTGATCGATACAAAGACACTGATGCAGAACGTCTTCGTGCCAATTTGATTTATTTCTTGAGAGAAATTTGTCCGATTGCCGATCAGGTTGATGTTTTGATGGTGATTCACGCCGACGATCCCCCCTATCCTATACTTGGTCTGCCTCGTATCATGAGTACGGAAGACGATTTCAATAAATTAGTGGAAGCTGTTCCTAACAAATCGAACGGATTGTGCTTTTGCACCGGTTCATTCGGTGTTCGTGCCGACAACGACCTTCCCGGCATGGTAGAACGTCTGGGCGATCGTATCGGTTTTGCTCACTTGCGCAGTACCCAACGTGATGCTGATGGTAATTTCTACGAAGCAAATCACCTCGAAGGAGATGTTGATATGTACAATGTCATGAAGCAATTGTTACTTCTACAAAAAAGAAGAAATATCTCTATTCCAATCCGCCCTGACCACGGTCACCAAATGATCGATGATCTCAATAAAAAAACCAACCCAGGATACTCCTGCATTGGCCGCCTACGCGGACTGGCAGAGTTGAGGGGACTGGAAATGGGAATTGCAAAGTCAATTTTATAATTAAGACTGAAAAATGAATAACCGTCATCTCTGGCTATGATCGAGATGGCGGTTATTTATTTTAGATTTTTAATTGCCAATTTTTCCTTCAGAAACCTTCCTGTATATGATGCTTCGCACTTCACGACTTCTTCCGGAGTGCCTGTACAAACCAAATATCCTCCTTTATCCCCTCCTTCGGGTCCAAGATCGATAATGTGATCCGCACATTTGATAACATCCATATTGTGTTCAATAATAACAATGGTATGGCCTCTGGCAATAAGTGCATCAAATGCTTTTAGAAGGGTCTTTATATCATGAAAATGCAGTCCGGTGGTAGGTTCGTCAAAAATAAATAATGTCGGTTGAGCACGCTCCTCACTCAAGTGGAATGCCAGCTTGACTCGCTGATTTTCTCCCCCAGAAAGCGTGTAAGAACTCTGCCCCAACTTGATATATCCTAATCCCACTTCCTGAAGGCTAATTATTTTTTTATTTATCTTCTTTTCCGAACTTCCATTTATTTCCGAAAAGAATAAAATAGCCTCATCGATGGTCATATTAAGAACATCATATATATTCTTTCCCCGATACTCTACATCCAGGACATCCTGTTTGAAGCGTTTTCCGTGGCAAGAATCACATTCTAATACTACATCGGCCATAAACTGCATTTCGACCGTAATAAAGCCTTCTCCCTTACATTCTTCGCAACGTCCGCCTTCCACATTGAATGAAAAATGAGCCGGGGTAAAATGCATCTGTTTAGATAAAGCCTGGTCGGCATATAATTTACGGATCTCATCATAAGCCTTGATATAAGTTACCGGATTGGAACGCGATGAACGACCAATCGGATTCTGGTCGACAAATTCTGCGTTTTTCACCAGGTGCCAATCGCCATCGGCACTTGCCATCTGAACAGCCAGATCCTTATTTTCTTCACAATGACTTTTCAAAGCCTGATAAAACACATCACGTACCAGCGATGATTTTCCCGAGCCGCTCACTCCGGTCACTACCGTCATTACATTCAATGGAAACTTAACATCGATCGCCTTCAGATTATGCTCCCATGCACCTTTAACTTCCAGGTAATTATTCCATTTTCGCCGAAATTTAGGCACCTCTATTTGCTCTTTTCCTGTCAGGTAACGGATCGTATAACTGGTAGTATTCTGATCCATATCGGATAAATTTCCCTGATAAACAACCTCTCCTCCATGCTGACCGGCAGCTGGACCAATATCTATAATATAATCGGCAGCGCGTATAATCTCCTCATCATGCTCAACAACAATCACCGTATTACCCAATGCTTTCAAATCACGCAGAACCTTCAATAACAAGTCTGTATCTCTTGAATGTAAGCCTATACTAGGTTCATCGAGGATGTAAAGAGAACCGACAAGACTACTTCCCAAGGAAGTGGCAAGATTGATTCGCTGACTTTCTCCTCCGGAAAGAGAAGACGATAAACGATTCAGGGTAAGATATTCAAGTCCCACATCAACTAAAAATTGAAGCCGGGATTTGATTTCAATCATCAAACGGGTAGAGATTAGTTCTTCATGCTCAGTGAGTTTTAACTCGACAAAAAATTGTTTAAGCTCAACCAACTGCATGACAACTAATTGGTCAATTGATTTTCCTCCTATTTTTACGTAAAGCGCCTGAGGTTTCAAACGACGGCCTTTACAATCAGGACAGGTCGTTTTTCCCCGATAACGAGCCAGAAGTACACGGTATTGGATTTTATATAAATTCTCTTCTACATGTTTGAAGAAATCATTTATACCTTTTACCTCATCATTCCCCTTCCACAGAAAGTCTTTCTCTGATTCAGACAATTCGTAATAAGGTTTGTGTATTGGGAAATTATACTTGACAGCCGTTTGTATGAACAACTGCTTATACTCACCCATTTTGTCGCCTTTCCAACAGACAACAGCATCTTCGTAAACCGACAGTGATTTATTAGCGATAACCAAATCTTCGTCAACACCGATTACCCTTCCAAACCCCTCACAAGTAGGGCAAGCCCCTGCCGGGCTATTGAAGTTGAACATCATATCACTCGGCTCTTCAAATGTCATTCCGTCCGCTTCCATTGTTTTAGAAAACTCTTTCGTTACAATACCGGATTCCGTATAAAACCGAAGAAAACAATAATTTTCCCCTTCAAAAAATGCAGTTTCGACTGAGTCAGCTAATCGGTTCATCACCAGAGAATCATGCGATGCAGTCAGTCGATCAATGAGAAGGAACATTTCTTTAGATTTCAACAGCTTTTCATCAGCAAGAACCTCTTCAATAGAATAAATTTTTTCTTTTATCTCAACTCGAGAAAAACCTTCTTTTACAAATACTTCCAATTGTTCCTTCATATTTCTTCCGGAACGAGGATTTATCCGGGTCAACAAGGCGATTTTTGTTCCTTCAGGATAAGTCAACATTTCATCGACCACATCACTCACCTGGTGTTTACGGACTTCCTCGCCGGAAATAGGAGAAATAGTCTTTCCAACACGGGCGTATAACAAACGCAGATAATCATAGACCTCTGTAGATGTTCCTACTGTAGAACGCGGGTTACGGGTATTCACCCTTTGTTCAATAGCAATTGCAGGTGGAATACCTTTAATATAATCACATTCCGGTTTACTCATTCTTCCCAGAAATTGACGGGCGTAAGACGATAGGCTTTCCACATACCGTCGCTGACCTTCCGCATATAAAGTATCAAATGCCAGTGACGATTTACCGGAACCGGATAAGCCGGTTACTACTATAAACTTATTCCGTGGAATAGCAAGGTCAATATTCTTCAAGTTATTGACTCTGGCCCCTTTAATTATGATTTTATTTTCTACAGACATCATTAAAAAATAAGACCGCAAAGGTACAATTTTTCCAGCATAATACATACCTTTGTCAACGGATTACATATAAATCAATCATGGAAAGTATTCGCAAAATATTTAAAATAGGAAATGGTCCGTCAAGCAGTCATACCATGGGACCCAGAAAAGCCGCCTCAATGTTTAAAGACAAAAATCCGGATGCTGATTCTTACCGGGTAACTCTTTACGGCAGCCTGGCCGCTACCGGAAAAGGTCACTTGACAGACGCAGCTATTATCGATGCCATGCAACCGAAATCTGTAGAGATAGTATGGCAACCTGAAATTGTATTGCCCTTCCATCCCAATGGTATGTTATTCGAATCCATGAAAAATGGCCAATCTGTCAATAACTGGACCATTTTCAGTATTGGAGGAGGAGACCTATCCAATGAAGAAACTCCTGTCACCACAGAAGAAGATGTTTACAAAATGAATTCCATGAAAGAAATTTTGGATTGGAGCCATAAAACGGGGAAATCATTCTGGGAATATGTGGATGATACTGAAGGTAAAGAAATATGGGATTACCTGGAAATTGTATGGGAAACAATGCAGAAAGGTATTGAAAGGGGACTGGAGGCTGAAGGACTGCTTCCCGGAGGACTTTCTTTGCAACGTAAAGCATCTTCTTATTTCACAAAAGGGAAAAGCTATAGGGACTCTCTGGCCAGCAGAGCCTCTATTTATTCATACGCTTTAGCCACTTCAGAGGAAAACGCTGCCGGCGGAGTGATTGTTACCGCTCCCACCTGTGGTTCATCGGGAGTAATACCCGGTGTACTTTATCATTTAAAGAAAAAACACGAATTCAGGGATTCAAAAATAGTCAAAGCACTGGCAACAGCTGCCTTAATTGGAAATATTGTAAAGAAAAATGCTTCTGTTTCAGGAGCTCAGGTCGGTTGTCAGGGAGAAGTCGGAGTAGCTTGTTCGATGGCTGCTGCCGCTGCAACCCAACTTTTCGGAGGCTCTACAGCACAAATCGAATATGCCGCAGAAATGGGGTTAGAACATCATTTAGGACTAACCTGCGATCCAGTATGCGGATTAGTACAAGTACCATGTATCGAGCGTAATGCATTTGCTGCTGTACGGGCGCTAGATGCCTGCTCTTTTGCTATGCTATCTGATGGAAAGCATTTGGTAGGATTCGACAAAGTAGTGCAGACTATGAAACAAACAGGTCACGACTTACCAAGTCTATATAAAGAAACCTCAACCGGAGGATTGGCGAAGTTTATCTAGTGATTTACAACAGTTGATCTTCGAAGAATTAAAAATCCCGATAGGATTATCACTCGGTAGAATAAACAATTAACATGGTATCCAAATTTTCTACCGAGCGATAATCCTATCGGGATGTTTAATTCTTTATGACACTGCGGCAATTGCAGCCCCACCAAGGTTAG
>JAVBUX010000038.1:0-8068 GCA_031554915.1 Bacteroidales bacterium
CCTTGGAGTTTTTGACTGTTTTCAATACTCAGCGATTTGTAAGAGCAATCACCTGCACAGTTCCACCGGGCAAAACAACCGGTGCAATATTTGCGGTTTTCGACGGATAGTTTTCTTAACTTATTGAGTTTTTTCATGTCAAAATCATAGCTTCCTTTTTTTGTCCCGGGTTTTCCATAAAAGAAAATATCGCTCCAATCGGTTGTCTCACTGAAGGCTTCATAACAAGCCGTGATATTTCCTTCGGAAGAGATAACAAAAGAATCTTGTGATACTCCGCAAAAATGGTTTGTCAATAAACCGAGTCTCGCAGCAGAGAAGAACAGTTCATGCCCGTATTTTTTTGCCCGGCCTAGAGCTTCTCTAAAACCGGCAATAAAGGCTTTGGTTTCGGCAGAAGGAGCTCCGGACCATCTTCCTGTTTGATAAGCAGGTTCCAGTTGAATTCGTTGTGGATGAAAGTGAGAGCAAACATATTCAATAGAATCGGCCATCATTGGGATATGATCTGGAGTTATTGTCATACGGATGCCGTAAGGAAAATCAGCGTCATCGAATTTCTTGAGGCTATCAATTACTTTTGAGCTGGAACCTATTCCTGAGGCTGTTTTTCGGTATTTGTCGTGAGCTGATGGTAAACCATCGAAAGAAACGCTGACGCCCTGAAAATTCTTGATTAACCAGTCGATCTGACTTTTTTGCAATACCCCGTTGGTTGCCATTGAGCCGATGACTTCGAGTCCTCTTTTTTTAGATTCGCATTGGGAATACTCGAAAGAAGATGTTAAAACATCCCAATGCACACTAGGTTCTCCTCCTCCATGGTAGTTCACTTCGATCTGTTTTTCTCCTTTTTTCACAGCATTCCGGATCACAAAATCGATTCCTTGTTTAGCAATTTCGAATGGCATAAATTTCGGAGCGGTATCTCCGGCAGAGGCATAACAATATGAACAACGAAGGTTGCAGGCTGTTGTCAAAAGAAGCGTAACTGAGACAGGTTGTGGTTTTCCTTTGCAGGAAATGATTGGCAATATGTCTGCTTTTGGTTCTAATAATCCCAAACCTTCTAAAAATTTCACAGTAGAATCATCGTTGTCTGTTTTATCATTAATAATTCCGGATTGCAGGTCTGCAAGGAAATTCACAAGACGGCTGTTTGCGACAAAAGCAATTTGTCGTAAAGGTACATACACCAAAAAACGGTTAGTCTCTAATGGGATGACATAGATTTCTGTTGGTAGTGTTATAGTCATTTATTTACGTACTGTTTTTGTCTTTCCATCAAATGTGACAGAGAATTCATCGTTGTAAATAACAATAGAATCAGGTAGTTCTGAGATGTCGAAAGTAAATTGAATCCCATTGAATTTTAGAGAATTGACGCCTCCTGCAACAAAATTGAACTCAATTCCTTCATTAATTCCATTGAATTTTTGGGCTTCAAATGTTTTATCCCCGATTATGATTTTTATTTTCATGACCGCAAGAAACATTTCGATGAAAGTTTTATATGCAGTTCCGGTATTGATGTCGAACTTTCCCAATATTTGTACAAATGTTTTTCCATCTTCTCCGTTTCCAATTTCCCCTATCCTGACGGGTGCCGTATTATTTTTAAATCTTAAAGTTGCAATGCTATCGTTCAGAGGAACAGATTTTCCTTTTACCAGTTGGTTATTTTGGGGAGTTTCATTATCCTTTTTAGATGTTACCTTTGTCTGTGATTGCCCTTTTGTGTTTTCAGCTTTAGACGTAGCTTTAGGTGTTGTTGATGAAGTGGTTTGTTGGGATGTCGTTTCTTTGTTTGTTTCGACAACCGTGTTTGCGGGAGGCTGAGCTGATTTGATAGAGGCTACATGCTTAACCTCGATCTTTCCTGTTGTTCCATTTTTTTCAAAGAGATCTTTATCCCCATTTTCATATTTTATCATGAATAATTCGGATAAAGGCTCTGTATAAACAGGTCCGGAGGGGTTGCTGAACTTCTTATACTTTACTTCTTCAAGAGTGATTTCTGTTATTTTTGCAGAAATTTCGTCTCCGTTTTTTCGAAGAATCACATCCTGGGCAGATAATAAGTAAGGAATAGTGTGTAGCAGAGTGATTAAGATAATCAGTAGCTTCGTTTTCATGGTTTTATTTTGAATTGTTTTAGAACCGGAAATTAATGCCTGCAGATATCCCAAACGATGAAAGGTTTAAATCTTCCACTGTACCATTATAATAATCGAGATTACCGGAAATAGAAATCCATTTTGAGCAGTTCCAGCGAATCGAACTTCCTAAACCAAAGATAAAGCTTGTTTCATCGGAAGAATCGGATTCTCCGTTATAAGAGGCCGATAGCCAACCAAGGCCAATAGTTGGTCGTGCATCTATTTCTATGGCTTTGGAGATGGCATCTGTTGAAAATAGAGGACCAACTAACATTCCAATAAGCCCTACAGAAGCATCATCATAGTTGTCCAATGCATAACTGGTTCCAAAGAAACTGCCTGTTATCCCGAAATTTTTCTTAAAGAGATAACCGGAGTTGATGGTAAATTGTCCTCCACTGCTGGTGTTGGTGTAATCTTTTGTTAAAAAAGCCGCACCAAGAGTAATTCCGATATATCCTTTCCGAGCAGTTGGTTCTGATGATGGTTCCTGAGAAACTGTTTTTGGTTGGTTGGTGTCGATATTCTGAACTGGAGTCTGATTTGTTGTGTTATTTTGAGCCGGCGTCTGGTTTATTGTACTCTTGGAGGTGTTGTCAGTCGCTTTATTATCAAAGAGATCTTTATCTCCATTTTCATATTTGATCATAAAAATATCTGATTTAGATAGGGTATAAATGGGACTGTTATCATTCCCAAATATTTTGTATCTGATCTCATTCAATTTTACTTCCTGTACTTTTGCCCGGATTTCACTTCCATCTTTTTTTGTAATAATGTCTTGTGCCTGAATTCCTGAGATTATCAATGATGATAAAATAAACGTTAAAATTAATTTTGTAGTTTTCATAATTTTTATGTTTAAAGGGTTTACGAATATTATCTATAATTGTCAATGTGTTTGTTTTTAGGTGTTTGTGGTTGTTTTGTGTTTGATTTTTATGTATTGTAATTGAACAACAAATGTAGAAAGAGTAAAAATAGTAATCAATCCCCCTTTGGGGGGAATAAAAACACCCCCCTTTGGAGGGGTATTTCTTTAATATTTATTGTTTATTTTTGCAATAATTCTGTTAAAATTGACAGGTTATAATTATTTACGGAAATGATTAATGTACAGATAGTAGATGACCATAAGATGGTAGTTGAAGGCCTGAGCCTTATAATCAATGAATCTGGGATAGCAAAAGTTTCAGCGACCTACAGCTGTTTGGATGATTGCAGGAAAGGGCTTGCAGTATTTCGTCCGGATGTTTTATTATTGGATATTATTATTCCGGACGGATCGGGAGTTGATTTTTGTGCAGAAATGAGAGCTTTTTATCCTGATTTGAAAATTATAATGTTGACTACTTTACAGGAGTATTCGATAGCCAAACGTTCATTACAGAACGGGGCTCTAGGGTATGTTCTGAAAAATGCATTGTCGGAGGAAGTCGTAAAAGCGATAGAAACAGTGTATCGTGATGAAATTTACCTTTGTGATGAAATTAATCTTCTGTTGAAATTAAAACGAAAGGAAGAACTTATTTTGTTAACACCACGGGAGAAAGAAATTCTTCAATTTATTTCAGAAGGTTACTCCACACCACAAATTTCCGAGAAAATGGGTATTACTATTGACACGGTCAAGGGATATAGGAAAAACTTGCTTTTCAAGTTTAAAGCCAAAAACTGTGTTGTATTGGTGAGATCGGCAATGGAACAGAGGCTGATTTGATTTTTGTATTTTATTTCAATTTATGTTTGATTATAAATGGGCTTTTTTAATCGGAAATCTATTGTTGGTATCTTGTTTTCTTTAATAACATTTCCTCAAATGGTAATGTCTCAGCTGTCTATATATAAGGAAGTTGACTCTTTGATTCATGTGTTGAATACTCCGGGAATGTCATACAAAGAAAAATTTGATATTTCCGAAGACATAACTTCCAATATTATTGAATATAGGGATGAAATCGACACTAAGGTCATGGCAGACTATATTTACGGTAAAACAGATAAACTTTTTGTTTCCTGTATTCATAATTTTATAGCAGGATATTATGATTCTTATTCTCAATATGATTATTCCTTGTATCACTTTGAAAAGGCATACGAGATCGGGGTTGAATGTGACGATTGGCTGCGACAGGTAGTCGCATTAATTAATATTGCCAATTCTTATTGTCGCCAGTCTAAATATACAAAAGCCTTAGAATACAATCTTCAAGCACTGGAGTTGTGTGAACGGAAAGATCTCAAGAAAGGGCCGGATATAAGGGGGCCGGAATTTTTTCATACAGGTATATTGGCAAATATAGCGGAAATACATCTGGAACTAAAGAATTATGATCGGGCTCTTTATTTCCTAAAACAATCCGATGCTATTGCTGGTCGTGATACATTAGGAGTCGCTCAAAAGAAATATATCCTGGGATCAGTTTACAAAGAACTGGGAAGTCTTGATAAAGCTTTGGACAATTTATTGGATGCCCGTCGGATGTATGGGGGAGGATATGCTACTTATTGCTGCTATGTTGCGATTGCAATTTCGGGAGTTTATTTGAAGCAAGAGAATTATGTCAAAGCTTTGGAGTTTGCAGAAGAAGGTTATTTTTACGCAAAAAAGCAGGGAGATCCTAAATTGTATTCAAGATCACTAAATCGGTTTTCAAATATTTATTTTAAACAACATCGCTGGAAAGAGTGTGATGCAATTGCGTCTCAAGCTTGGAGTCACGATTCAACCTCTTTGGATATTGCGTTGAATCTGTTGTTCAATATGGCATTTTCTAATATTCAATTGGGAAATAAACAAGAAGTAGCCTCCATTTTCCTAAAGCATGATAGTCTGAAAAATCTTTATATTGATAAAAATTATCGAGAGACAATGATTGATATGGAAACCCAATATGAGACAGATAAAAAAGAGTTGCGTATTTCATCCTTAGAGAGGGAACATAACCTTTACATCTGGTTAGGTATTTCAGGTGCAGTATTGATCCTTGTTTTTTTATCCTTTTTTATCGTCCGACATCGCCTGATATTGAGTCGAAAACGTTTGGTTGAACAACAAGTAACTCAACTCGAACAGGAAAAGCAAATTATTGCGGCAAGATCCGTCATTGATGGTGAAACGGCCGAACGCGTACATCTTTCCAGAGAGTTACATGATGGATTGGGAGGAATGTTAACCGTAATAAAACTTAACTTAGAAAGAGGTGGACACCCAAATAAGATAATCGATTTGGTTAATCAAACAGAGGAGGAATTACGCCGTATGGTACACCACATGATGCCGGAATCGTTGTTTCGCTTCGGTCTAAAGACTGCTTTGGAAGATTTTTGCCTCTCCATCCCAAATTTGAAGTTTCATTATTACGGAGAAGACAAGCGATTCGATAAGCATGTTGAGACGGTGCTTTATCGTTGTTCTAATGAGTTGATAAACAATGCTATAAAACACTCGGATGCTTCTGAGATAAATGTTCAGCTGATTCAACAACCAGATCGTATATCTTTGACTATTCAGGACGATGGTTGTGGCTTTAATCTGGAGTCAGTTCCCGGAGGAATGGGGTTTGGTAACCTGAATACGCGATTGACGGCATATAATGGGAGGATGGTTGTCCATTCCTCCCCTGGCCATGGTACGGAGATTTACATAGAGGTTGAACTGAAATCCTGATTTCTCATTCTGTCTTCAAATGCAGCTAATGCCGCTTTCGCTCCTTCTCCCATCGATATGATGATTTGTTTATATGGTACAGTTGTAACATCTCCTGCAGCATAGATGCCTGATTGGTTGGTACGACAATGAGCATCAATTTCAATTTCACCGAAACGATTGATATTGAGCACGTCTTTGAATATTGAACTGTTCGGTACCAAGCCTATCTGAACAAATACTCCGTCCAGATCAATGGCGCGTTCTTGCTCTGTATTTCGGTCTTTAATCCGGATGCCGGTTACTTTTTCATTATTTCCGATTATTTCCAGTGTTTGAGAAGATTTATATACTTCTACATTTGGCAAATTCAATACCTTGTTTTGCAGCACCTTGTCTGCTTTTAATTCGTCTAAGAACTCAAATACCGTCACTTTGGAGCAGATTCCGGAAAGATCGATAGCAGCTTCTATTCCGGAGTTTCCTCCACCTATCACTGCAACATGTTGTCCTTTGTAGAAAGGACCATCACAGTGGGGGCAGAAAGCAACTCCCCTTCCAATATAATCCGATTCTCCCGGAACATTCAGTTTACGCCAACTGGCTCCAGTGGCGATGATCACTGTCGGAGCGACGAATTTTTCACCTCCGGTAACGGATACGATCTTATTTTTTTTCTCTAATTCGACTTTTTCTACACGACGGTGTTCAAACAGGTCAATGTTATAATCCTGCATGTGTAGCTTCAGGTTGACCGATAATTGCTCCCCTGTTGTTTTAGAAATGGAAATTACATTTTCAATACCCAGGGTTTCTTTTACCTGTCCGCCGAGGCGTTCTGCTAATACTGCGACTTTTAATCCCTTCCGTGCGGAATAGATTGCAGCGGAAGCTCCTGCCGGTCCTCCTCCAATGATAATCACATCGTAGTTTTTAGTGGTCACTTTTACTTTTTCGGTATCAATGCCATACAATTCTTCCAGTTTTCCTAATAATTCTCCGAATTCGGCTTTTCCGCTGTGGAGCATTTTTCCGTCGGCAAATACAGCTGGAACTCCCTGTATTTTGAGGGCTTCAACTTCCTCCAGATTAATAGCTCCGTCCACCATTTCATGATGGATATTTTCATTGAGTATAGCCATCAGGTTGAGAGATTGGACGACATCCGGACAATTAGTGCAAGTCAGGGAAACATAAGTTGTCAGATTGACAGCTCCTTTTAATGCTTTGACCCTGTTACAAATACTTTCGTCAGGGATATTTTTTCCTTTTCCGTCACTATTGAGTATAGCCAATAATAGTGAAGTGAATTCATGTCCATTGGGAATGCCTCTAAATTTGATGCCGGTATCTTTCCCATTTTTTAATAAAGAGAATTCCAATCCTGTTCCTTCTTTTACTTTACAGGAAATTTTTTCAGAACAATTTGCCAGATCGTTCAATAATTCCAACATTTCGTCCAAACTTTCATGTTCGGACGAAATGGAAATGTCAAGTACATATTCAGCCTCAAGTGAGGCAAAAATATCTTTTAACTGGTCTTTTAATGATTGGTCGAGCATGTTAGATTTTTCCAACTAAATCGATACTTGGTTTTAATGTTTCTTCTCCTTTTTTCCATTTTGCAGGACAAACTTCTCCCGGGTGAGATGCTACGAATTGAGCAGCTTCTACTTTGCGAAGCAGTTCGTCAGCATTACGTCCGATACCATTGTCATGGATTTCAGCAATTTTGATTTTTCCTTCAGGATTTACAACGAATGTACCGCGATAAGCCATGCCATCTTCTTCAATCATCACCCCAAAGGCGCGACTCAATGCTCCTGTTGGGTCTGCCAACATCGGATATTTGATTTTACGAATATTTTCAGATGCGTCATGCCATGCTTTATGAACAAAATGTGAATCGGTGCTTACGGAGTAGATTTCAACTCCATATTCCTGGAATTTAGCATATTTCTCAGCCATATCGACTAACTCGGTTGGGCAAACAAAGGTGAAGTCAGCCGGATAAAAGAAGAAAATAGCCCATTTTCCCAGAACATCATTACTGCTTACGGTCTTGAAATTTCCATTTTGATACGCTTGTACTTTGAACTCGGGAAGTTGAGAATTAATAATTGATTGCATAATACTACATTTTATTTGTTAATTAAGTTTTAATTTTCTGCAAATTTATTTTAATAAACAATATAAATCAAACTGATAATTTCTATCTTTGCATAGATAAAATTTATGAAGATGATTTTATATAATTGAA
>JAVBUX010000281.1:0-5876 GCA_031554915.1 Bacteroidales bacterium
CCAAAGCCATAACCACCATCATGGCAAATACTTCGGGGGTAAGAATACCCAAGTCATACCCGATATTGAGTACCACAAGTTCCATCAAACCTCGAGTATTCATCAATGATCCAAGTAGCCAGCTATTTTTCCAAGATTCTCCGGTTACACGAGCAGCCAACAAAGTACCTAATACTTTTCCAATAACAGCAAATGAAATAAACATAAGACATGTAATCCACTCCTCTGCAGTACTAATTAAACCGATTTGAGTTTTCAGACCGGTAGAAACAAAAAATAAAGGTAAAAATATAGATAAGGAAATATCTTCAACTTTCTCAGTCATTATTTTTCGGAATTTCGGATTCGAAGGCATAGCCACCCCTGCCATAAATGCCCCGAAAAGCGCATGTACTCCCAAAATTTCGGTAATATAAGCCGATATAATCAATATCAAAAGCATAAATGCCACTATCGTCTTGGTAACCACCTCTTTATTACGATATACATTCCCGATAATATTCAGGAAAGGGCGTAAAACAAAAAACATGAAAAGGAGAAATAATGCTGAAAACAAAATCGTATAAATCGCCCCTGCAAATGTTCCGGATTGAGCAATAGCAATCACAGCTGCAAGTAAACACCAAGCGGTCACATCCCCATTGGCTGCACTGGCCAGCGACAACGTACCCAAATGTGATTTCGTTAATCCTTTTTCCTGTAAAATACGAGCTAACACAGGAAAGGCTGTTATGCTCATTGCAACACCTATAAATAGAGCATAGGAAACAAACGGAGTTGTCCCCGAAGCATATTCAGAATACGTCCAATAGGCTGTAAGCATTCCACAAAAAAATGGAACGATAATACTGGCATGACTAATAAGAACGGTTTCCTTGACCTTTTTCCGAACTTCGGAAATGTCCAATTCCATACCAATAACAAACATAAACAGAATTAAACCTATCTGACTTAAGATATTAATATTACCTAATGTTTGCGGAGAAAAAAGAAAAGCAGAAATTTCAGGAAAAAAACGGGCCAATATCGAAGGCCCAAGTACAATCCCGGCAACAATCTCTCCGATAACAGAAGGCTGCCCCATTTTAACAAATACCCAACCAAAAATACGGGCTGTAAAAAGAATGGCAATCATCTGTAACAAAAGCATTGCTACAGGAGTTTTCAGGCTATTATCAAAACTGGCTGAAAAAATATCAAAGCCTTTGAAGAAAAAATCTTTTGCCGATGGAGTGATATTGGATGAAACGGTACTCTCAAAATGGCTTCCCAACTCAAGAATAAAATACATTAAGACGCCGAAAACCAACAACATCAGAACGTAAAATAGAATATTTTTCTTTCCGCGACTCACTACGATTCCTGTTTAATTACTTTTTGGGAGTGACTATTTTCACGCAAAGGTAATGATATTTTATGTAATTTTTTTTAGAAATTTTACTTATTTTTGTATGTTCATTTTTTGCAAATCAACAATTACAAATGTAAATATGGAGAAGTACGGACTTATCGGATACCCTCTCAAGCATTCATTTTCAAAAGGATATTTTAACGAGAAATTTTCGATGGAAAACATTGATGCTGAATATGTTAATTTTGAAATTCCCAGTATCAGGGACTTCAAAAAAGTCATCGAGAACAATCCGGATCTGAAAGGCCTTAATGTCACGATTCCCTACAAAGAACAAGTTATTCCCCTACTCGACAGTCTCAGCGAAAACGCAAAACAAATAGGCGCTGTCAATGTCATAAAAATTGTCAGAGAAAAGAAAAAAATTAGGTTAATTGGCTATAACTCAGACATTATTGGATTCAAAGAATCGATAGGACCCTTGCTGGAAGCAAATCACAAAATGGCTTTGATCCTCGGCACAGGAGGTTCTGCAAAATCCGTTTTTCATGGACTGAATCAATTAGGAGTCAATTCGATGTTTGTATCCAGAACTAAATCTGATGGGGTACTCACTTATGATGAGCTTACCCCTGAAGTAATGAAAATTTATCAGGTCGTGGTCAATTGTACCCCCGTCGGGATGTTTCCCAAAACAGACGAATGCCCTGCCATTCCCTATAACCTACTCACTCCGAATCATTTATTATATGATTTACTGTATAATCCAAATGAAACTCTTTTCATGAAAAAAGGAAAAGAACAGGGCGCTAATGTCAAAAATGGACTGGAAATGCTTTTGTTGCAAGCATTTGCAGCTTGGGAGTTCTGGCAATCAACTCACATATAAATTTACTTATTACTATGTCTGTAAAACGATTTGGAGTTTCGATAGAGAATGAATTACTAGAAGCACTGGACACTTTTGTCGATGAGAATGGTTTCGCCAACCGTTCGCAAGGAATTCGATTTCTGATTGAAAAAAATATTGTTGAAAAAAAATGGCTATGTAACCGACACGTAGCTGGGGGTATTGTCCTGCTTTATGACAGTAATAAGCACGATGTTCCGGCACATCTGCTCAAAATACAACAAGAACATTCTTCTTTCATTCTGTCTTCTCAACGCTTTTTCCTTAAAAATCAAATGTGCCTCGAAATCATTGCAGTAGAAGGCAGCGCTCAGGAGTTAACACGCTGCTCCGATAAAATGATTGCCTTGAAAGGGATCAAGCATGGTAAATTGATTATGAGTCAGGCTGATTAACATATTTTATGATTCAATAGTAACACGAATTAAGCAAATCGTAATACTTTTACGCTGTTTATAACAAAATATATATTAATACAGCTTTATCGTGTTACAATTATGAATAAACGCGTTATTTTTTCAATATTTTCAGGTATTATTATCATCTGTTTTCCTTTCAGTATTTATTCACAGACTAATCCAGGTCAATATTCTACAAACGATACGATCCCATTGAACGAAGTTGTTGTTACCGGAACAAAAACACAAACCAATAGAAACCAAACTCCAACGACAATCTCGGTGGTAACTCGCGAAGAACTGGACGAAAGTAGCGAGTCCGCCATCTTACCTATCTTATCCGAGCGTATTCCAGGGCTTTTCGTAACAGAAAGAGGAGTTACCGGATTCGGTATTTCTACCGGTTCTGCCGGAACAGTCAATATCCACGGCGTGGGAGGAGGCAACAAAGTATTGATGTTGTTTGACGGACAACCACAATGGGCTGGTCTTTTCGGACACCATATCCCTGATACTTATGTAACTTCCGATGCGGAACGTGTGGAAGTAATACGAGGACCGGCATCTTTACTTTACGGGTCAAATGCTATGGGAGGAGTTATCAATATCATCACCCGAAAAGCCGATGAAAATGGGATACACGGACGTGGCCGGGTTTTATACGGCTCCTACAATACGCAAAAATACATGGCCAATATCGGAGGCAAGAAAGATAAATTCAATACTTATCTTTCTCTCAATCATGACCGTACCGATGGACAACGCGATAACTCGGATTTCAAGATTACAAACGGTTATCTGAAATTAGGTTACGACCTTTCTGAAAACTGGATGGCCTCAGCAAATGTCATACTTGCTGATTTCAGTTCCACAAATCCGGGATCAGTGACTCAACCAATGTACGACAACTGGGCGGAAGCTTCGCGTGGAACTTACTCTTTTTCAATGAATAACCACTACAACAATAGGGATGGAGCAATTCAAGGCTTCTACAATTTTGGTAATCATAAAATTAACGACGGATATACCGCAGGAAAAAATCCTCGCACCTATCTGTTCAGATCAGACGATTATAATACCGGATTCTCTATCTATGAATCATTTCGTCTGATTCCCGGAAACTTACTGACTGCAGGTTTTGATTTCAAACAATGGGGAGGTCATGCCTGGAATGATTCAATTAATGGCAAAAAGGGCGAAATCATTGATAAAAGCATCAATGAATATGCACCATATCTGTTAGTACAACATACTTTCTTTAATAAATTAACCCTAAACGTCGGAACCAGACTCGAAATAAACGAGACTTATGGAAAGGAATGGGTACCTCAAGCCGGAATTGCGTTCCGGGTAAGTGACGAAACATCCTTCAAAGCTTCCGCATCCAAAGGATTCAGAAGTCCAAACATCAGGGAATTATACATGTTTGTTCCTGCAAACCCAGATCTAAATCCCGAATACATGAATAATTATGATTTTTCATATATTCAAAAATTATTCGACAATAAAGTTGAACTGGAATGTACTGCATTTTTTGCCAATGGAAAGAACATGATCACAACAACGATGATTAACGGGAAGCCCAAAAACATCAATACTGGCGAATTCATAAATAAAGGTTTCGAATTTGCTGTAAAATATGATGTACTCCCGTCTTTACATTTGTCAGGGAATTACAGTTTCCTGCAATCAGATATAAAAATAACGGGCGCTCCTAAACATCAAGCATTTATGAATGCCAACTGGCAAATATCAAAATTCAAGCTAGCTGCCAGTTATCAGTTCGTAAACGGTCTTTATACCGACGATACAACAAATCCAAATAAAGAAACATACGGTTTATTAAGCGCCAGGGCATCCTACTCTCCAATTAAATGTATTTCATTCTTTATTAATGGAGAAAACCTCACAGATACATCATATCAGATGTACACCGGGTTTCCAATGCCTGGAACAGTTGTTATGGGAGGCTTTGATTTCCGGTTTTAATTACAATTTGGCAACCAAACAGAGAATTTATTAATCTTTTTTGCTTCATCGCTTGGAGTTTTATAGAGATATGCTTACCTTTGCTGCCCGAAAACAATATCGTCTTGGTAGCTCAGTTGGTAGAGCAAATGACTCTTAATCATTGGGTCGAGGGTTCGAGTCCCTCCCGGGACACTCGCAGAATCAAGCAGTTACATAAATATGTGGCTGCTTTTTTTGTTTTTAAATATCTCAATTTGCATACTTGATTTAAAGGTTTTATTAAGGTTTTAAACAGGTACAATATCTATCCGATTTTCATTCAATACTTTATATACAATACGATAACTCCCTCTTATCAATTCTCGTATGTTTTTATCATTAAATTCAGGAACCATACGACCTGCCAGAGAGTGTTGTAACAAAATATCAGTTGAATCAAAAAGAGAATTGACCACAATTTCAGCATATCGAAAGCTGTCTTTTTCGATATAATCGCCAACAGCATTTAGATTTTCAATAGCAAAATCTGTCCATTTTATTTCAGAGAGAAATTATTCCATTGAAGCTTGTAATTATTGTACCTGACGGATGCGTTCTCTGAATAGCTAAGCTTTTTTCTACCACCAGTATTTTCGGCTTCAAAAATCAGACTTAATATTCTTTGAATTTCAGAATTTTGTGTACTTTTGCAGTTGCAAATGGATGATTTACGAAGTAAAAACCGAATACAATTGGGGCAAATTTTTATCCCAATTGTAAAGTTTTTTTTCAAAATTTCATAGGAACAGATAAAATTTAAGAAATCCGTTAGATTTAATGTAACACTAGTCTCGTGTATGACATTAACTCAATCTCGTGTACTTTAGTAATGAGTAGAATGATTTTTATAACAAATAATTTACAACTAAGCCAAATTGAACGCATTTTATTTGCGCACGAACAAATTTCTCTAACCCAGGAGGTTATAGACAATGTAAAGGATGGGTATGATTTTCTTAAGCAATTTTCCGACCAAAAACTTATTTATGGCATCAACACAGGCTTTGGGCCAATGGCTCAGTATCGGGTAAGTCATGAATTTCTCACACAACTTCAATATAATCTTATCCGAAGCCATAGTACCGGAACGGGAAATTTACTGCCTCCAACCTATGTAAAAGCAATAATGTTAGCTCGTCTAAATACTTTTTTGCAAGGATATTCAGGCATACATCCCGAGGTTATTAATTTGTTAGTTGAATTTATC
>JAVBUX010000156.1:0-7040 GCA_031554915.1 Bacteroidales bacterium
TGACACCTTTGATTTCTGCAATCGGATATTGATAGTTATAGCCCCAGAGATAGACGATCTTATCCGCATTGTCTTTTGTCAATTCAATAAGGTTTGCTTTTTTGTTATAATTATAAGTAATTTTAGTTTCATTCTCAGGAGAGTTCTGATATTTAATTTCCTGACTAACAGGAAAATAGAAAAGAGAATGAAATTTTTCATAATTATTTATCTCCTTTTTCAACAGAATTTTATTGTTATTTTTCGTTTTGTAATCAGACTTTTCAATGATCGGATTCAATACGTTCTTTAGAAACATTGAACTATAAGGTTCTCTTGAAGTACAGTCAGATACATATTTGTATTCAGTGGAAAAAATAGAATTGTCACTATTAATCTGATCGAGTTTATTAACAAATCCGTATGTGTTATAATTATAGTTTGTTTTAGAGACAAGAGAATCACTCTCATTATTAAAATAGCTTATATTACGTTCTTCAACAGGAAGATATAAATTTGTTGAGATCTCATAAGCTGTTGCTACATAACCTACGACTGAATTAATTGCACATTCGGTCATAAATACTCTGCGATTTTCTATTCCTCTCAAACTATTTTTTTCTATTTTTCCATATATCATTTCCCTTTTTTTAACTTTTTTCCCATCATTGTTGTAGTCTTCTTTCGACAACAACTTCCCTCTCTCAATCTCAATCGAATTGCCAGGGCCAATATAATTCGCCAACGGTGTAACTGTGTTTGTTGGAGGTAAGTCCGGATTCGTGTCAAAATTGGAATACTTGTATACTGTGTAGCCGGCACTTTCTCCATTTTTATCTTTTGTAATTTCCACAACTTCAGAATATCCGACAGGACTTCCATCTGCTAATGACATCATGGATATTGGCTGAGAACAATACGCATCATATAATCCGGACAACGGTATTGAAGGACTTTCATTTATATTGATGCTGTAATTATAAACGGGAATTGTACCCAGAATACCGCTTGAATTATAAGAAGACATACCGGGCTTGTAATTCATCACGTACAAATATTCTTTGGTATTTTTAGCCTGACCATCTGTTGTGGTTATACTTCTTATTCTCGCACCTCCAGCATAAGCCAGATTAGAAGTCAACAACTCTTTGTAATGATATACAAAAATGTAATTACTTTGACTTAAAGGGAGTTCTACTTTATTTAAAAAGTAACTTTGAGAATAAGTCCCTGGATTCAGAAATAAGGATATTTTTTTTAATGAAACATCGGTATCTTTATCAAAAATTTCCAAATTACAGTATGCATGATTTTGTATAGTAAAAGCACTGCCATTTTCTTCTATCAGATAATGCCAAACACCATCCCAGGCTTTCGTTACATTGGTAAGACCAAACGATCTTGGCGTTTTTTTCTGGTACCTTGAATATTCATTGCTTGAATATGAAAAAGTTTGAGGTCCCCCTGTCGGATACTTAATTTTAGATATCATCCCGTATTCTATTACCTCAGGGTTTGTTTCTCTGTTTAATTCTAAATACTCGTTACTATCTCCATTGATTGAAAAACTCATAGCTATTCTTGATTTTGGATCCTGATATGCATTGTAGTATCCCCAATGATCTACGGACTTTGAGTCGTATTTGATTGATTCCCAGGATCTATAATAATCAAATTCATAAGCCGGAGACCCTTCTTTTCGTACAGACTTTAAGAATAATCTTGACATAAAATTTTCATCGTACGAGAAAATATATTCATTGACCTTATTTCCTGATCTATCTAATACCTTGATAGTGTCTAATTTTTGCCAGTTTGAATTGTATTCCAGTTCATGGACTTCACTATTGTTCTTAGATGTGGAGAATAAGACTTTGTAGTTAGAACTTTCAATCGAGCTCAAGTACATGTGATCTATTGTATATATTGTTGTTGATGTATTTGAACTATAGCAATTATTTTTTTCTGAAATCCATCTAGATCCACTCCAAGCCCACTTTGAAGCGATCATTATATCTGAAGATGTAATATTTCTATCTGTATATTTTTGAGAATAGTTAAACGTTATCACTTCATTATGTTGAGGAATTTCAATTTTTGATAATAACCAAGAACTGACAAACGATTTTATATTAGAAGTTTCACCTGTTGATAGCTTACAATAAGAAGTTTCGATGTATTTAGCATCAAACCCGAAATGATATATGATACCATCATTTGTAATAATCTTAAACCCTTTATATGTCTGATCTCCACTTACTCCACCGCTGGAAGGAATTGATGTTAAATTGTATTTATCACATTCTATTTTTATGCCAGGATCTGAAGTTACATGGAATTCACCATCCAGGCCTATACAAAATTTTCCCGACACACCATTAAAATTGAAAGAAAATTCATCAGGTTCTGTATCATAATAAGCCAGGTCGGTAAGCCCCTCCATGAGACCTGGAATATAATATGGGGTAGATTGAGTTTCTATTAGCTTGGCATTAGAACTCCAATCTGACGTTTGAAGGCGCTGATAAGCGTCTCTAAACCCATAAGTTTCTTTTTCATCCGGAAGTCCCTTTATTGACCTGGTAATTGCACCTCCAGCTCTCAGTATCCAATTTTGGCCAACCCAGGCAGGCCTCACGTTTGGCATAAAACCGGAAGAATTATAAGAAAGCGATACAGGTATCTTAAATCCAAAATTATCTAACTCTATCAGTGGAATATTTATATTGATTTTGCCTGTATATAAATCAACGGCTGAATTATTTACAAGCCCCAAATTAGCCGCCTCTGGGCTACTCATTGTCACTGGAAATTTTTGCGCCATAACAAGATTACTGGCACATAATATAATTATGTATATCAATATCCTTAGTTTCATAATAATTCTTTTTATCGTTTAACAATCACTTTTCTCTCACTCGTATTTCCTGCCTGCACCCGGAGTACATAATTTCCTTGTGGCAGATTCCCCATCCTGACGGACTCTGAAAAATAGCCATCTGTCTGCTGTTGAGGGCCTTTATAAACAAGTCGTCCTTGCATGTCGTATAGGAATAACTGTACATTTGTTTTACCTTGCAGTTGTGTCGAAACCTGGAGGTTATCTTTCACCGGATTAGGATATGCTATGACATTGAGCTGTGTCTGAACTTCCTGTAAACCGGTTGATAAAGCTGTTGATTTTAGCTTCGATTGATTTTTTCTGAGAATAGCATTTGCCTGATCTTCCGGTAATAATTTTTGATCTTCCGGATGAAAAAGCCAGGCAGTGCGGGTTAGTACCAAATCCGTGTGCGTACCCGTATTTACCCTCCGGCTTTTCATGGTTTCCAGTACCGGATAACGTGATCCTTCGGCATACCATTGATAAATGTCTGTTTCGATGGTTCCGTTTTTATCCAGACTTTTTTGCAGAGTGTCTGTAATTTCATTCAAAGCAAACGGAAGATTCAAATCAAATTCACTATCTAAAGGTTGATAATGATCAGTGATCTTTTGTTTGATATGGACCCGCATAACATTACTTAATGTGTCTTCGCCGGGAAGGACTAGTTTTCCATATCCGTCAACGGAAGTTTCTATCTCGCCGGAGAAAAGATATTCCAACCGATCGCAATACTTCCCTTTACCATAAAATGTACTGGATGTTTTTGTGTTGTAACTTAGTGGAAATTTTATGATTAATGCCGGTTGTTGGTATTTAACCAATATTGAAGCATTTTCATATCCGGTAATAGATAGAGAATCTCCTGAGAAACGGTAGCGAAAGTAGGTTGAGTTTTCGATGGAGGTGATGTTGTTTTCTCCGGTTGAGGAGTAATTGACCGGATATTCTTTCCCGGTCCGGTTTAATTCGCTAAAATTCCAAACCATATTTTTCCCAGCCTCTCCGGGAGATAAATAAGAAGCTTCCAATTTAATAACCTCATCACCCGGACGTGGAATATTAGTTTCTGCTTGTAATTTCCCGGCTTCCTGTGCGGACATCCTCCAGCAAGCCAAAATCAAAAAAATCAAAAGAATAGATTTTGCTTTCATAATTTACATTTTTTTAATGTGAATAAATAATTTGAGAAATGTTGATCAACGTCATCAAAGGTATGTGGCATCTTAGTCTTAAGGTGCTAAAAATGGTTATTTAGAGGAGTACAAACTAGATGACCAAAATTTTTGTTATTCTGTGATTTTCAGTAAGTTATATTTGTTGTTCGGGTGACAAAGAGTGACAATGGTTTTAATCAAGAAATATTTATACCTTTGTTCTTCTAAAAAATATAAAATTGTCATGTCATTATGGATTTTTTGACCTTAACGGAATTGAATCATTTATTAGAGGAAAGCATCAGAGAATCTTTTCCGGATACTTATTGGGTAATGGCAGAAACAAGCGATGTGCGGATCAATCAATCGAGTGGGCACTGTTATCTGGAGTTTATTGAGAAAAGCGCTCATACCTCGGCTATAACGGCTAAAGCAAGAGGATATATATGGAGTGCAACATTCAGAATGCTTAAACCTTATTTTGAAGAGGTAACCGGTCAGCAGTTTACTTCCGGATTGAAGATTCTTGTCCGGGTTTCTGTCGATTTTCATGCTGTTTACGGATATGGTCTGAATGTTTGTGATATTGATCCGGCTTATACTTTGGGCGATATGCAGCTTCGCCGAAAAGAAATTATTGCCCGTCTGGAAGAAGATGGTGTTTTCTCTCTGAACAAAGAATTGCCTTTGCCTTTGAATCCACAAAGGATTGCTATCATAACGTCCCCTTCGGCAGCAGGATATGAAGATTTTTTGCAACATCTGAATCATAATACTTATGGTTTTGTGTTTTACTCCAAATTGTATCCAGCTGTGATGCAGGGAGAACAAACGGAAAGTTCGGTATTGGCAGCATTGGAACGAATTTATAATTGTTATGAGCTTTTTGATGCGGTTGTGATTATTCGTGGGGGAGGGGCTACTTCCGATCTGATGGCTTTCGATTCTTATCTGTTGGCGGCGGCATGTGCTCAGTTTCCGTTGCCGGTTATCAGTGGAATTGGCCATGAAAGGGATGATACTGTCGTTGACATGGTTGCATTCCATCGGGCAAAAACTCCTACGGCCGCCTCTGATTATCTGATCCAGCGTGTGTTGGAAACATACAATCGCTTTCTGGAAATAGAAGATTCAATAAAGAATGAGTCCGGAAAAATGTTGGACAAGCTGAATTCCGATTTGAAATCCCTGACAAATGATCTGAGAGTAAAATCTCTATCAATGATTGAGAAGCAGTCTTCTGATTTGGAGTTTTACCGGTTGAAGTTGAGAAATACAGTTTCAGGTTTTGTGACGAAGAAACAGTATCAATTGTCTGAAAAAGAATCTTTTGTGAAGTTGTCTTCGCCCGAATATGTTCTGGCAAAGGGATATTCAATTACAAGAAGAGCCGGAGAGAGGATAATAAAATCACCAGAAGATATATCTTCTGGTGATCTAATTGAAACTACATTAGCTGGTGGTGTTGTAATCAGTGTTGTACAATCCTAATCCAGTATTATTTTTGGAGTAATTCTTCAATATCTTTCATCTGCAATCGGAATAATTTGTCGATGTCCAGACTGTCTTGTACGGTTCTGCATGCATGCAGTACCGTAGCGTGGTCTCGTTTCCCGACCAAATTCCCGATATGAGAATAAGAATGATCCGTATATTTCTTAGAAAGAAACATGGTGACTTGTCTTGCTTGTACAATCTCTCTCTTCCTGGATTTGGAATGGATAGTATCCAGATCAATTTTATAATATTCGCTGACTATATTCTGGATTCTTTCCAGTGTAATTTGTCGTTTTTCCAGTTTGACGGTCTGACTGATGACTCTTTTAGCCAATTCAATATCAACTTCACGATTATAAACTAACGAATAAGCAACAAGAGAGGTGATAATTCCTTCCAGGTCCCGAACATGTTCTGTTACATTTTCCGCAATGAAAGAAATAATTTCATCGGAAATATTTAGCCCGTCATGTTTGATCTTATTGGTCAGGATCTTTTTTCGGAGTTCGATATCCGGCTTTGTTAATTCGGCAGTCATTCCCCATTTAAGGCGGGATATCAGTCTTTCTTCCAATCCCTGGAGTTCAACAGGCGCCTTATCTGAGGTCAATATGATTTGTTTTCCTAAAAGATGCAGGTGATTGAAGATATGGAAATATGTATTCTGGGTTTTTTCTTTCCCTGCAAATTCCTGAATATCATCAATGATGAGGACATCTACATTTTGGTAAAAATTAATAAAGTCGTTTGATGTATTGTTCCTGGTTGCATCCGTAAATTGTACCTGAAATAAATGAGACGAAATATATAACACTTTCTTTTCAGGAAATTTTTCGAGAATTTTCGAGCCTATAGCATGACATAAGTGAGTTTTACCAACTCCGGATCCTCCGTGAATGAACAATGGATTAAATGTTTTTCCCGGATTTTCGGCAACAGCCAGACCTACGGTCCTTGAAAGTTTATTACTTGCACCTTCGAAGAAGTTATCAAATGAATGACGACTATTCAGATTGGCGTTCCATTCGCTGTTGACCGGCCCAACGATTGAGTTCGGCGCTTTATTCAGATTTTTCTGGATAACAGCCGGTTTAGCAGTATTGTGTTCACTTTGTAGAGTGGTGTGCCCATTACCATTACTTGTTGTATCAACAATTACCCGATAGTTCAGGATTGTCTTTTTTCCAATGATTCTGGTAAGCGAAGCATGTATCAGGTCAGCATATTTCTCTTCAAGATATTCATAAAAGAATTGACTGGGTACCTGGATCGTAAAATCTTTCTCATCATACTTCAAAGGTACAATAGGCTGAAACCATGTATTAAAAGCATTTTCGGAGACATTATCTTTAATAATGCTCAGACAATTAGCCCACAATGTTACATGTTTCGATTCCACGCTTTAGTATATGTTTATGAATATGTAAAAATAAGTGATTAAAACAGAGAAAACCGGTTGGAAAACTTCGTGTTTCGTTCTGCAAAATTTGCCAAAAAAAATTAGAAAAAAAAATGTCGTTTTC
>JAVBUX010000216.1:0-18336 GCA_031554915.1 Bacteroidales bacterium
TCCGCAGCATCTTTTTCTTCTTCCGAAGGATTTTCACAATCCTCTACATATTTCATCTCATTTTCAAGAAATGCCGGATGCAATGTGATTTCTGTCCGATCCAACAATTTCTCGGAAATTTCATTGAGTCTATCCTCCTCATCTTCAGACTCTAAACTAAAATTGCAATAATCCGGGAGATCAAATTGAGGCATTTCTACAAAAGAAGCCTTAAATTTCAGACAATTGTTTTTTGAACTCTCAACTTCAGAGATCTCTATCGGTGTTCCGGCAACCAAGCCCTGCTTTTTAAGAGCTGTGCGGCACAAGCGGGCTGAAGATACAGATACCAGATCATTCCGGATCTCATTTTTAAAAAATGACTCTAACATCCCTACGGGTGCTTTACCCGGACGAAATCCCTTGAAAGATAACCTGGAATATCGTTTCAGAATATCGTTATATTCCTCTCCAACCATATCCCATGGAACTGTAATTTCCAATTCTTTTTCCTGTTCTGTAATATTATTTAATTTGATTTCCATAGATTTTTATTTTTATCAATTTAAAGTGCAGGCACATCATCTGCCATTTCATACCCCAACCGGTGTACAATTTTACGAATAAACGGATCTATATGACTAAAATATTTATATAAACCTTTACATAGATAGTTCAATCCCGGTTCTCCCTGTGCTGTTTTCAGCAACCTGTTTTTCGGACATTCACCCGAACAGGCAAATAAATACCTACATTCCCGGCATTTCACAGGTAAAGTAAAATCCTTACTGTATCCGAACTTTTCCTGACCTTCAGATAATGCCATTTCGACCAATGGTGTCTGATTAATATTACCCAGTTTATACTCCGGATACACATAATGGTCGCAGGCATAAAGATCGCCATTATGCTCCATTGCCAACCCCTTTCCACAAATAGGAGAAAATATACACAACTGAGATGGTTTTCCGATCCAATGTTCTACAGCGCTATCAAAAAACGGCACAACAATACCTCCCAGGTCATATTTGAACCATTCATCAAAAATTTTGATCAGGAAATCACCATACGTCTCCGGTTCCACACACCACCGGCCAACAAAAGAATCCGGATGTGAAGGACTAACCCTTGGAGAATTCTCATCTGGCATATCATTCACATTCCAGTATTGAGGCGCTGTATTGGTAAAAACCTTGGGCTCCACAATCGGAATAAACTGCATCTGCTTACTCTTTATCTCATCCCGCAGAAAACGGTAAACCTCCAACGGATACTTCGAGTTTAGATCATTGACCACAGTCAACGTTGCAAAACGAACTTTATGTTTATTCAGTAACCTGGCTGTTTCCAGCACTTTAGCAAATGAACCTTTCCCATTGGAATATGTCCGGTATGCATCATGTAATCTTTCCGGTCCATCAATACTTAAGCCGACAAGGAAATTATTTTCACGAAGAAATTCACACCATTCATCATTAAGCAATGTACCGTTGGTTTGTAAGTCATTTTCACAACGAACATAGGATGGTGCATATTTTTTCTGGATCTCAACGATTTTTTTGAAAAAATCCAATCCCAACATAGAGGGTTCCCCACCCTGCCATGAAAAGACCACTTCCCTGGCATTCTGTTGTTCGATATACTGTTTGATAAAGTTTTCTAATGTTATATCGGAAATACGCCATTTGGTATCCGACGACAATAATTGCTCTTTACTCAGATAGTAACAATAATCACAATTAAGGTTACATATCGGTCCGGTAGCCTTAATCATTACATGCATACGAACCATCGGTTTACCCCTGAATAATTGCGTCGATTTACTAAAATTAAAATCGCTCATAGAATAAGTCTTACATTTCTTTAAAATTATACATACAAAGATAAACTTAAAACCCAAAACTTATAACTTACAACTTAATTTTTTCATTAACTTTGCAGGATTAATCTAAATTTTGAATATTTTATAGAAACTGAATGATAGAACGTATCATAATTCTGGAGGGCGCCGACCCTGCAACCTTTTTTGGAACTAATAATTCCAATATTCAGTTGATCAAATCCCTATATCCAAAACTACGCATTGTAGCCCGGGGGAATGTGATGAAAGTAATCGGAGATGAATTGGAACTCGTGGCTTTTGAAGAAAAAGTCCAGGAATTGGAACAATACTGCCAGGACCACAATACCCTCAATGAAGAAATTATCACTAAAATCGTAAAAGGGAAAAACGATACTGCAGTAAAACAAGATAATCTGATTATTTTCGGGATGAATGGTAAACCTATCGTTGCCCGGACTGAAAATCAGCAAAAACTGGTCAATGCTTTTGAGAAAAATGATATGTTGTTTGCCATCGGTCCTGCAGGTTCCGGTAAAACCTATACAGCAATAGCACTGGCAGTCAGAGCTTTAAAAAACAAGGAAATACGGAAAATCATTTTGAGTCGTCCGGCAGTGGAAGCCGGAGAGAAATTAGGATTCCTCCCCGGAGATATGAAAGAAAAGATCGATCCTTATCTCCAACCGTTGTACGATGCCCTGGAAGACATGATCCCGGTTGCAAAACTAAAAGAATATATCGAAACGAAAGTGATCCAGATCGCTCCGCTTGCTTTCATGCGTGGACGAACCCTGAGTGATGCTGTTATTATTCTTGATGAAGCTCAGAACACAACAACTCACCAGATTAAGATGTTCTTAACCCGGATGGGAATGAATGCGAAGATGATCATCACTGGCGACGTGACCCAGATCGACCTTCCACCATCCCAGCCATCAGGTTTGCTTCATGCTATGCGGATCCTGAAAGATATTCCGGGTATTGCGCACATCGAATTCGATAAAAAAGATATTGTACGCCATAAACTTGTACAGCGAGTTGTGGAAGCATACGAGAAGTATGATGCAAAAGAACTGAAAGAAAAAAAGAAAATAATCTCAAAAGATTAAAAATAAAATAATTTTCAATTCAATATGAAGAATACATTAACTAGAACAGATTTCAACTTTCCCGGCCAAACAAAAGTTTACCACGGAAAAGTACGTGATGTTTACACCATCAACCATGATTTGTTAGTAATGATCGCTACCGATAGAATTTCGGCTTTCGATGTTATCCTTCCTCAGGGTATTCCTTACAAAGGACAGGTATTGAACCAGATAGCAGCGAAATTCCTGGATGCAACAGCAGATATCGTCCCTAACTGGAAAATCGCATCTCCGGACCCTATGGTTACCGTTGGCCTACGCTGCGAGCCTTATAAAGTAGAGATGGTTATCCGTGGATATCTTACAGGAAGCGCCTGGAGAGAGTATAAATCCGGCGCCCGTACCCTTTGCGGTATTCCATTGCCGGACGGAATGAAAGAAAACGAACAATTCCCGGTGCCTCTGATCACTCCTACTACAAAAGCCGACGAAGGACACGATGAGAATATCTCTAAAGAAGAGATCATTGCTCAAGGACTTGTAAGTAAGGACGAATACGAGCAATTGGAAAAATATACGATGGCTTTATTCCGCAGAGGAATGGAAATGGCTGCTCAAAAAGGACTTATCCTTGTTGATACTAAATATGAATTTGGTAAAAAAGATGGAAAAATCTATCTTATCGACGAAATTCATACGCCTGATTCTTCCCGTTATTTCTATTCTGATGGATACGAAGAACGTTTCAAAAACGGAGAAGAACAAAAGCAACTCTCCAAAGAATTTGTCCGCAAATGGCTGATGGAAAACGGATTCCAGGGAAAAGACGGACAAAAAGTTCCGGAAATGACTGAAGAATATTGCAACAGTGTTTCAGAACGCTACATTGAACTTTACGAAAACATTACTGGCGAACTTTTCAAAAAAGCTGATATCAGTAATGTAGAAGAAAGAATCAAAAACAACATTCTTAATTATTTAACTTAATTGATATTTGAGAATGACCCTCCTCTGTCATTCCGCATGTAGTTAGGAATCTGATGAGATCTCTCTATGCTCGAGATGACGGAGGTGGGTCATTCTCAATTCTCCAACCATGTACAAATCCGAATCAATTGTCCCTTTCAACAGTTCCGACAAAAAAAGCGTTCAGGTAGAACAGATGTTCGACGAAATTGCAGACCATTACGATGAACTCAATCATACTCTTTCCATGGGTATCGATCGTAATTGGCGTAAAAAAGGAATTTTATCGTTAAAAGACCTAACTCCGAAGAAGATATTGGACATAGCTACCGGTACCGGGGATTTGGCTATTGATGCCTACAACAGACTTCAACCCGACCATATCCTCGGTATCGATATTTCCGAAGGCATGATGGAAGTCGGACGTAAAAAAATAGCACAGCTAGGACTTTCAAACAAAATATCTTTCGAAAAACAGGATTGTACGGATCTCCAACTCGCTGACAACAGTTTTGATGCTGCCATCGTTGCATTTGGAGTTCGCAACTTCGAAAACCTGGACAAAGGCCTACAGGAAATCTTGCGCATACTGCGCCCGGGAGGAAAATTGATGATACTGGAACTTTCGACCCCGGAACGTTTTCCAATGAAACAAGCCTACGCCATTTATTCCAAACTGGTTATACCAACCATTGGAAAATTTATTTCAAAAAGCAAAGCCGCCTATAATTATCTTCCAAAATCCATTGCAGCCTTCCCTCAAGGCAAAACAATGACAGGCATCATGAAAAAAAACGGATTCAAGACCCCCATCTTTAAACGATTTACATTCGGCATTTGCACAATGTATATCGGAACAAAATAATCCCCACCCATTCAATTCAACATTCATTCAAATATCTCTGCAATAATGAATTAACCACTTGCCACGTAGTGGCTAAATATGAATAGCCGTGGGTAAGCGATAGCGCAGCCCACGGAAACGGGAAACGGAAATAAAAATGAAAAACGGGAATGGGAATAAAATCGAAAATGAAAATGAAAACGTATATCCATCCGTCATTGACCCCACGGAACGATACCACGTTATTATTATTCGACCGCATACGCGGCCGGGGGGATGCGTGCGAATCATCATCATTCCGTGGGCTGCGCTATCGCTTACCCACGGCTATTCATATTTAGCCACTACGTGGCAAGTGTAAATTCATTGAAAATTAAGCATTTATGTTTTTTTAGGCATTTGTATTTTGTTAAATTTTGTTAATTACAGTACTTTGTATTGCATGGTACTAAAATTTATATATATCTTTGCATTATCAAATATTACCCATATTTTGAAAAGAATAAATTAATAACCTATGAAAGCAGATAATGTAAAATCGCAAATGCGCAAGGGAATGTTAGATTACTGCATTCTCTTAATACTGCAAAAAGAGCCTGCTTATGCAACGGACATCATCAAAACCTTGCAAGAAGCACATCTTATTGTAGTTGAAGGGACATTATATCCCTTACTGACGCGCCTGAAAAACCTGGACCTGCTCTGTTACGAATGGATAGAATCGAATCAGGGGCCACCCAGGAAATACTACACTCTTACTTCCGATGGCAAAGATTTCCTTGACGAGTTGGAATTAGCCTGGTTAGAAATCAATAGTACAGTCGATCATTTGAAAAACAGATAAAAACTTACAGATATGAAAAAGACACTCTCAGTCAATCTTAACGGAAGAGTTTTCAATATTGACGAAGACGCATACAACTTATTAGAGAATTACCTTCGCAACCTGAAAATATATTTCAGGAAAGATGAAGGTTTTGCCGAAATAATTGCTGACTTCGAAGCCAGAATCGAAGAATTGTTCAGTGAACACATAAGTTCCGGACACGAAGTAATTTCCATAGAAGAAGTGGAAAAAGTGATCCAACAAGTTGGTAAACCTGAGGATTTTGAGAATATCGACTCTGATGATACAGCTAACAAAACTTTTGAAGAAAAGAAAGAACCTGAAACATTCAGACATTCTTCAGGAGAGAAAAAAACAAAAAAACGTCTGTTCAGAAACACTGACAACAAGTTACTTGGTGGCGTTTTTTCAGGAATTGCAGCTTACTTCGGATGGGACGAAACACCCGTACGTATAGCCGGACTAATCTTACTGGCTGCAATCATACCGGCATACGGCTGGGGAATCTGGTTGTACCTTATCTTATGGATCATCATTCCTCCTGCAAAAACAGCTCAACAAAAACTGGAAATGCGTGGCGAAGAAGTTTCCATCGAGAATATAGGAAAAGTCGTATCAGGAGAAACTACAGGTCACACCAAAAGCGACAATGAAGGGTGCCTGGGAAGTATCCTGAGTTTCATTGCTTCATTAGCAAAAATCGCATTGGTTGGGATTGGAATACTACTGACATTTATTATGACAATTATTCTGATAGTCATATTTGCTGTTTTGCTTGGAGTTGGAGGTAATTTAATACACCTTCCCTTCGAAATTACAAATATTAATATGGAAACCGGTATGACAGTCGCATTAATTGCGTCTATACTGGTAATAGGTATCCCATTATTATCTTTAATCTATTGGATTATAGCTTATTTTGCGAAATTAAACCCAATGCCTAAGAGTATTAAGGTAACGGGAATCATCCTTTGGATTATAGCTCTCATCACATTAATTTCTTCCGGAATTAATATTGGGGTTAACTGGAACAACGAAACAGCAAGAAAATTTCATAAAAAAAGCTGGCATTTTGGTTGGAATGATTATCGTAAAAATTGGATAGAAGGCAATAGAACTGTTACGGACACAACTTTTGTCCTACCCCATTTTGAATCAATAAATATTGATGAAGATTTTATAGACGCAGATGTATTTGTAGAACAATCGAGCGATACCGGAAAATTTTTCATCCAGGGAGAATCCAACATCATAAACAAAATCAAATGGTCTGTGAATAATAATAAGTTAAAATTTTCAGTTGACGACAATTTTCGTTTGGATAATAATGAACCTATCATTATCAAGATATGCTCTCAAGATCTGAAAGGAGTTGCAATAGAATCGATTGGTAGTGTTCAGATCCAAAATAAAGTAAACTTCAGCGAATTTTATGTTGAAATTGAAGGAGCTGGACACTGTTCTGCCGACATCTTATTATTAAATAATTTCAATGGAAAAGTTGAAGGCGTTGTAAACATTGAATTAAAAGGGAAAGCAACTAAATCAAACTTTAAGCTGGAAGGGGCAGGACAAATCCATGCTTTAGATTTTGAATCCGATGATGTATATGCACATGTTCAGGGCATTGGACAGATCCAATGTAACCCAATCAAGAGTATTGAAGGTAAAGTGGACGGTATAGGAAGTATTACTTATAAAAATACTCCTCCAATAAAAAATATTAAGATATCAGGACTGGGAAAAGTCAGCCAAAAGTAAAAATAACTACTGATCGGCAAGTAAATCCTTGTATTCGGGATGCCGGTCAATATACTTCTCTACAAAAGGACAAGAAGGAATGATTTTCCAATGCTTATCATGGGCATAGTCTAGTCCATATTTCACCAAAGCAGAGGCAACTCCCTTTCCTTCAAGCTCTTTCGGAACTCCGGTATGACAAAAGTCATATACGGGGTTCCCTTTTTCACAGTAAGTCAATTCTGCCAGAAAACCATCGATTGTTGTTTCAAAACGATTTTCTTCCGGATTATGTAAAATATCGTAAGTCATAACTATAAATCATTTATCGTGCATCTATAACAACAACTCTTCTGATTATGTTGTATATAGATGGAAAATACGATCCATCAAACGCCATTTCTCTGTAGAAGAGGCATCTGAAGAAGCCTTCTGAAATGCCGCCACAAAAATCTCCCATTCTTCCTGGCGAGGCATTTTTGCTAATCTTGCAAAAGCTTCATCCCAATTGAAATCGACAGGAGTTTCTACTATCATAAAAAGCCGGTTGTCTATATTGTATATTTCCATTTCCAAAATACCTACAGACTTGATCCCCTCTCCTATTTCTTTCCAAAAGTGAGATTCTGAATGAGCTTCAATATATTTCGACATTAAAATCGGATCATCTTTCAAATCCAAAGTCTGACAGTAACGTTTGGTTGAAACGGCAAACTGATTTTGTTTATAACCTGTAATTTTGGTATCCATAATGATTTGGTATAAAAAATGCCGGAACAATGATATCCCGGCATTTATATGATAAAAATTTGAATTACTTAGCTACTCTTTCAAGCCATTTCAACATTCCCAACATGATACCCATGGAAAGTACACATGCGGATACAAAGATGATCCAGGTAGCAGTGAGTGATAGGTGTTCATAGGCAATCGCTCCGATAAAAAGCAGATAGTTTGCACATCCGGTAGCGCAAAGCCATAGACCTTGCATCATACCCTGATATTTTGGAGGAGCTACTTTAGATACAAAGGAAATTCCAAGAGGGCTGATGAATAATTCAGCTACAGTAAGAATGAAGTAAGTTCCAATGAGTAGGAATGGAGTTACTTTCAATGCAGCATCCAAACCTCCGGCAGCTTCAATTTCCGCTTTGGAAGGTAGGCCCATAGAGCCTAAGGTCATTAACAAGAATCCGCAAGCGGCAATACCCATACCGATTGCAATCTTTTTGGGAGTGGAAGGCTCTTTACCTCTGGCACGTAATGCACCGAACACGGCTAATACGACAGGAGTAAGAAATACAACAAAAAATGGGTTGATAGATTGAAATAGTTCTGCTCCCACTAAAGTTGTGAACCCTAAATTAACATTTATTCCGCTCAGATCAGTAAAGTCTTTAGCAAAGTAAGTTAGAGTCAATCCGTTTTGGTGGAAAGACAACCAAAAGAAGAATACAACTGCAAATACGGCATATAAGGCATACAAACGTTGTCTGATTTCCTGGATACTCATTCCATCATCAGCAGCTTGCGATTTTTCTGCAACTTTGGGATTAGGAAATTTCTTTTGATTAGCGAGGAAGATTATTAATGAAATCAACATCGCGAAAATAGCACTTGCAAAAGCATAATGGAATCCCGTAACGAAAATATTGAGGTATTGGTTGGCAAACTCAAGCATATCAGAACCGCCATAGCCAACAGCAGCAGCCATTTCAGTCAGCTTACTCATTCCTCCTTCGTTGATTGTGTGGTTCAATAATTTGTTACACAATTCGGGCAACTCAGCGCTATACATGAACCCATGAGAATTTAACCACCAGTTGCGGATTCCTACAGCCAAAAGCGGAGCGAAGATTGCACCCACATTTATAAACATGTAAAACAGAGAAAAACCAGAATCCCTCATTTTTGAATATTGCGGATTGTCGTACATCTGACCAACCACAGCTTGAAGGTTTCCTTTAAATAGTCCATTTCCAAAAGCAATGGTAAACAGTCCGAGACAAGAAATTATTAGAAATAGAATATTCTTTCCTTCTGGAATAGGTGTAGGAGTCGGAATTGCAATGATCACATATCCGAGTGTCATTAAAACAAGACCGAAAAGAATTGTTCGTTTAAAATTCTTCGTTTTGTCGGCAATGATACCCCCTAAAAAAGAAAGAATGTAAATGGAGCCATAGAACCCTGAATAGATATATCCGGCAGTAACTCCTGAGAAGTCAAATTTGGCAACTAAGAACAAAGTCAAAATAGCCATCATCGTATAAAACCCGAAGCGTTCTCCCATATTGGCAAGAGCCGCCGCTAATAATCCTTTAGGATGATTTTTAAACATAATTTAATTGTATTAGTTAATATTATTTTTCTTCATTTTGGCAAAGATAGCATTTTTTTGAAAAAAACAAGGAAAATTACTACCTTCGCATTCAAATAAAAAGATCAAATGAATAAAATAACTTCTCTTTTTAACATTAAATATCCCATTATTCAGGGAGGAATGGTATGGTGTAGTGGTTGGCGATTAGCTTCTGCCGTTAGTAATGCAGGTGGTTTGGGGCTTCTGGGAGCCGGATCCATGCATCCGGAAACCCTTCGCGAACATATCCGCAAATGTAAAGAAGCCTGTGGAGATAAGCCTTTTGGTGTAAATGTCCCTCTTCTTTATCCGGAAATAGATACCATCATGCAAATGTTGGCAGAAGAACAAGTCAAAATCGTATTTACCTCTGCAGGAAATCCTAAAACATGGACCGCCAGGCTCAAAGAACGCGGTATGACTGTAGTGCATGTTGTATCTAGTTCCAAATTTGCAGTTAAATGCGAAGAAGCGGGCGTCGATGCCATCGTTGCTGAAGGCTTCGAAGCGGGAGGACACAACGGACGAGAAGAAACAACTACCATGGTGCTGATTCCCCAGGTAAGAAAAAGCACGACTCTCCCATTTATCGCTGCCGGAGGAATCGCTACCGGAGAAGGAATTGCCGCAGCCATGGCACTGGGAGCCGATGGTGTTCAGATAGGCAGCAGGTTTGCCCTTACTGTAGAAAGTTCAGCATCTGAAGCTTTCAAAACCCGTTGTATTGAAGCAAAAGAAGGTGATACAATGCTGACTCTTAAAAAATTAGTCCCGACTCGTCTCATAAAAAACGAATTTTATCAACAAGTGGAAACCGCAGAAAACATTGGAGCCAGTATTGATGAACTTCGGGCATTATTAGGACACGGAAGGGCAAAAAAAGGAATTTTCGAAGGAGATCTCAAAGAAGGTGAACTTGAAATAGGCCAGGTTTCCTCATTAATTAACGATATACCTTCAGTTTCTGAGGTCATGCAAACCCTTATCAATGACTTTGATAAATGCATGGAAAGATTATCCAGTTTTCGGATGAATGATTCACAATAATTATGTAAATTTGTACGGTTTTATTCAGACAAAATTAAAGAATGGCAAAGAGAAAATTAGCAGAAAAACCCGTTAAAGAAAAACATACAGGCGAACCTTCAAAAATCAAACAATTTTTTACCAGTGAGGTAACACACTTCATTACCGGTTTGTTTATACTGATATTTACCGTTTACACCACCCTTTCACTGGTATCGTTCTTTTTCACCGGTGCTGCCGACCAAAGCAAAGTGGAAGGATTGTCTATTTTCCATTCGGGACGTATTTCCGGTATAGAAAACTGGACCGGAACTCGTGGAGCCTGCCTGAGTAATGTATTGATGAATGAATGGTTCGGTGTATCAACGTTCCTGATATTGTTGTTCTTCGCATTTCTGGGCTTAAGACTGATGAAAGTCAAATATTTCAATCTTTTGAAAAACTTTATTCTCTGCTCTGTTGGAATGATCTGGATGTCAGTGGCTCTGTCATTTTTTTTAGGAGGATTTTTCAAAGACACAGCCGTTTATATCGGTGGCAAACACGGCTACATTCTTTCTGATATCTTAGTAGAAAACCTGGGGTATCCGGGAGCATTTTTTGCTATTCTGATTATTTTTGTAATTATCATGGTTTTTGTTAGTGCTCAGACAGTGCCGGTTTTGAGAAAGTTATTTTCAGTGAAGTTTCCTAAGAGAGGTGAGGAAGGGGAGAAACTTAATGATTTAAAAGAATTTAATGAACTTAAAGACCTTAAGAAGAGAGAAGAAGACAATAAACCAAAATTATTTGACCAAAAGCCCAATATCCTAGTTGAAGACGAATCCTCTGATGATCGTTCTTTTGTCCGCATAGAAGATGTGAAACCAGTTACTAAAGAAATTGATAATCCTTCGGATTTTGAGATTGTAGTTCCTATGGATGAGGAATATACTCCAGTTATTCCTAAAATGGAACCGGAGAATAACACAACTAACAATGCTGCTGAGAAAGACGATGAAGCTAATGAAACCAACGACTTATTAGCAGAACTTGGCCCTTACGATCCAAAATTAGATTTATCTAACTACCAGTTTCCGTCTATTGATCTCCTCAAAAAATATGATCTGGGAGAACAGAGTTACAATGCTGAAGAACAAAACGAAAACAAAAATAAAATTACGCAGACACTTGAAACTTACGGAATTAAAATAAAGAATATCAAGGCAACAGTAGGCCCAACAATCACTCTTTACGAAATTATCCCCGAAGATGGTGTACGTATTTCTAAAATTCGTAACCTGGAAGACGATATCGCCATGAGTTTGTCTGCTTTGGGCATTCGTATTATAGCTCCGATGCCAGGTAAAGGTACAATCGGTATCGAGGTTCCTAATAAAGATCCTCAGATAGTACCAATGTATTCGATTATAGCTTCGAAAAAATTCCAGGAATCGACTTTCGATCTGCCGATTGCTATCGGAAAAACAATCACAAATGAAGTATTTACAGTAGATCTGTGCAAAATGCCTCACTTGCTGGTTGCAGGAGCTACCGGACAAGGAAAGTCTGTAGGATTGAATGCAATCATCACATCTTTGCTTTACAAAAAACATCCTGCCGAACTGAAATTTGTACTGGTTGACCCGAAAATGGTCGAATTCAATATCTATTCAGCAATTGAAAAACACTATATTGCAAAACTGCCGGATGCTGACAAACCTATCATAACCGACTTTACTAAAGTAATTTATACGCTGAATTCGCTGACAAAAGAAATGGATGATCGTTACGATCTTCTGATGAAAGCCAATTCCCGTAATATAAAGGAATACAATGAGAAGTTTATCAACCGTCGTCTAAACCCTCTCAAAGGGCACAAATTCATGCCATATATTGTGGTTATCATTGACGAGTTCGGTGATCTGATTATGACCGCCGGAAAAGAAATTGAATTACCAATCGCCCGTATCGCTCAAAAAGCCCGTGCAGTAGGTATTCACATGATTATAGCAACTCAACGTCCGACAACCAATATCATTACCGGTACTATCAAAGCAAACTTCCCAGCCCGTGTGGCATTCCGTGTTACTTCCATGGTTGATTCCCGTACCATTCTCGACGGACCGGGTGCTAACCAGCTCATTGGACGCGGAGACTTGCTTTTCTTCCAGGGAAGCGATACCACCCGCGTACAATGTGCATTTGTCGATACTCCTGAAGTTGAAAAAATTTCTAAATTTATCGGAGACCAAAAAGGCTATCCAACAGCTTTCGAACTTCCTGAATACACAGGTACCGACAGTGAGGAAAAAGCTCCGGGAACAGTGGATCTTTCTGATCGTGACCCGTTATTTGATGAAGCAGCCCGCTTGATCGTCATACATCAACAAGGTTCCACATCACTTATTCAACGTAAATTTTCTATCGGATATAACCGCGCCGGAAGATTGATGGACCAACTGGAAGCTGCCGGAGTTGTAGGACCTGCTGAAGGAAGTAAAGCCCGCCAGGTATATATCCAGGATGAATATCATTTGGAACAATTATTGAATTCCTTGAAATGACAGGTGTTCTAGATAAAATAAAATCAATGAAAAAAATATCTTTTATATTGGCCATACTCTTTTTCAGTCTGCCCTCTTTCGCCCAAAAAGATTCAAAGGCTAAAGATATACTGGAAAAATCAGCCAAAGCATACGAACAAGCTGGGAACATATCGATCGATTTCACGATGAACATCAAAGATCCGGGATCAAGAAATGCCGAAAATTTTGATGGTCACCTTTATTTGAAAGGAACGAAACTCAAACTATCTACACCCGCTGCCGAGACTTGGTTCGATGGAAAAACACAATGGGTGTATATGGCCGGGTCGGATGAGGTAAATATCAGTGAACCAACTGAAAAAGAGATACAATCGATCAATCCGTCTGTTATATTCAGTATTTATAAGAAAGGTTGTAATTACAAATTTAATTCTGAGAAAACGGATATTAAAAATCGTAACATATATGAAATAGAGCTTTTGCCACAGGGAAAAAGCGATATGGCACGTATCATCGTCCAAATCAATAAAGCAGATTATATGCCTGTTTACGTTCAGATTTTTTATAAAAACAAAATAGAAAACAAAATTTATATCAATAAATATTACACTAAACAAAACCATCCGGACAGCCTTTTTTCTTTTGATAAAAGCAAATATCCAAATGTGGAAACCATTGATTTAAGATAAAACAAAAAAATATGAACACAGAAAAAACTCGTTGCCTGATCATCGGTTCCGGACCTGCCGGATATACAGCTGCTATTTACGCATCCCGTTCAAATCTTTCTCCGATCTTGTATGAGGGGATACAACCCGGGGGACAACTAACTATAACTACCGAAATTGAAAATTTTCCGGGATACCCGAATGGGATTACAGGAACAGAAATGATGGAAGACCTGAAAAAACAGGCTGTACGATTTGGGACTGATGTTCGTAGTGGTATTGCTACTGCTGCCGACCTTTCAAAATCTCCATACAAGATCACTATCGACGGAAAAAATGAGATTGAAACAGAAACATTAATTATTGCAACGGGTGCAACTGCAAAATACCTAGGTCTTCCGGACGAAACAAAATACGCAGGACAAGGGGTTTCTGCTTGTGCAACTTGCGACGGATTCTTTTACCGCAAAAAAGTAGTTGCTGTTGTTGGTGGTGGAGATACCGCTTGTGAAGAGGCTATTTACCTTGCCGGATTGGCTTCAAAAGTATATATGATCGTTCGTAAAGATCATTTGCGCGCTTCACAAATTATGCAAGACAGGGTATTGAATAATCCTAAAATTGAGATGTTATTCAACCACAACACTCTTGGACTATTCGGAGAAAACGGTGTAGAAGGCGCTCATCTTGTTAAAAATGCAGGGAAATCGAACGAGGAAAAAGTCGATATTGCAATCGATGGATTCTTTTTGGCTATCGGACATAAACCGAATTCCGATATTTTCAAGGATTACCTGGAATTGGATGAACAAGGCTATATAAAAGTAAAACCGGGTACTCCGAAAACAAATATTGAGGGAGTATTTGCAGCAGGCGACGTGGCCGATCCGGTTTACCGTCAAGCAATTACCTCTGCTGGTTCAGGATGTATGGCCGCCATTGAAGCTGAAAGATACTTAAGCTGTTAAAAATATTATAATATACACTCCATGAAAAAAATCAATTTATTGTTTGTTTTCTTATTGATTGCAAGCTGCATTTTTGCACAAGAAAAAAAGATAAAGAACGTAATTCTGATGATTCCGGATGGAACATCATTGGCAACCGTTTCATCGGCTCGTTGGTTTCAACGTTACAATAATCCGGATAAACAGAAGTTAAACATCGATCCGTATATCTGTGGAACCGTTTTAACTTATTCTTCCAATGCTCCTATCGGAGACTCCGCTCCTACTACATCTTGTTTTATGACAGGAGTTCCAAGTCGTGCAGGATGGGTGTCCACCTATCCGACAGCCGATCCGGGGAATGATCTTATTCCGATGGACCCGACAATGGCCTATCAACCATTGATGACTGTTCTTGAAGCTGCAAAGATTACTCAGGGAAAATCGACAGGATTGGTATGTGTATGTGAGTTCCCTCATGCTACACCTGCCGATTGTGCTTCACACAGCTACAATCGTGGAAAATATGAATGGATTGCTCCTCAAATGGTCCATAACCACCTGGATGTAATGATCGGTGGTGGAGCCGGAATAATCGATGAAGAAGGAGTTAAGTACTTAAAAAATGAAGGATACGGTGTATTTCTCAATGATATCGACGGTTTTAAAAATTACAGCGGAGATAAGATGTGGAGCCTTTTTGCGGACAAAGATATGGCGTACGACCTGGACAGAAATGCTGCTAACGAACCTTCGCTGGCAGAGATGACTGCAAAAGCCATTGAAAAATTATCAAAAAATAAAAATGGTTTTTTCCTGATGGTAGAAGGAAGTAAAATAGACTGGGCTGCTCATGCAAACGATCCTATCGCTATGATTACCGACATGTTAGCTTTCGACAAAGCTTGTGGTGTTGCTCTTGATTTTGCAAAAAAAGACGGTCAAACAGTTATCGTTGTCCTTCCCGACCACGGAAATAGCGGAATTAGTCTTGGGTCCAACAAATGTGGTAACTATGGTACCCTGACTAAAGATGACCTCTTCAAAAATGTTTCTCAATACAAATGTACTGCAGAAGGTCTGATCAAAAAACTTCGCGAAGCTGATGCTGCAAATGTAAAACAGGTATTTACAGAAAATACAGGTATTAACTTATCGGAAGAGGAATTGAACTCTATCCTGAAATCCGAAGATTATTCCAAAAGTTCGTTTTCGGATGAAGAAAGAATGAAAGGAAGCAAACTGAATAAAGTTGTTGCAAAAATTCTGGATAGCCGTACCTGCTTTGGTTTCACTACAGGAGGTCATACCGGAGAAGAAGTATTTCTGGCTGTCTATGATCCTACAAACAAACGTCCGACTGGTCATATTACAAATATCGACATCAATAATTATTTGTATAGCTCACTGGGATTAAAAAAATCTTTACCGAGTCTTACAAGCGAATATTTTGCCAAGCATCCTGATGTTTTCAAAGGATATCAATTCTCTATCGATCAAACAAATAAGGAAAAACCTACACTAGTAGTTCAAAACAATAAGAATAAACTTGAAGTACGTCCGAATACAAACATTGTAATCTTAAACGGAAAAGAAATTAAATTAAATTCAGTGGTTATATATGTAGATAGAAATCAGACTTTCTACCTGCCTCAATCTTTGAAAAATTTATTGTAACAACATTCTAAATTTTCCATTATGTTAAAACGCTTAATTTTCATTTTAGCAATTGCCTCATTCATAACTTCATGTGGCAATCAAAAGGTGTATGACGTCACCAGCTTCCTATCTGAAGCTGACAATCTTGTTGGAAAAGAAATTGCAATCAAAGGTACAGTTACTCATGTTTGCCGTCATTCCGGACAAAAATGCTTTATCAAAGCCGATGGTTCCGATGGAACTCTTAGGATAGAAGCTGATGGAGAAATAAAATCATTTTCAAACGAACTCATTGACAAAGAAATCATTGTATTGGGAAGTGTCCGTGAAGATCGTATCGATAAAGCGGAAATAGAAAATGATGAAAAAGCTTTGAATGAAAAGAAACTTGAAGCAACTGACGAAGAAGCAAAAGAACATTGCGCTATGGAGCAAAAAAATATTGACGATATGAAAAAATGGATGAAAAATCATGGTAAAGATTATTATGCCATTTATTATATTGAAGGAATTAAAAAGCTAAAATAGAATCATATCACTGATGTCTTTATGTCAAAAAAAGCAGCCTCAAGAAAAATTTGAAGCTGCTTTTTTAATTCAGATTGAGCTTATTGGATTTCCAATGTACGTCTATAAGCTTCGGTAAAAGTTCCTACAGTAAATTGAGAAGTCTCGTTCTTTACGATATCTATGTTGATAGAACGAGTTCCTGCAACTGAACTATTTTTCAATTTAATATAGATATTGTCAAATCCTTTCTTACATTGCGGGAAAGAGATGGAATAGAGACCATTTTGTGGTTGGATTACAGTACCATTAGCATCCACCACATCGAAATCCTGACCTAAGACAGCTACGTTAGAAGCAGGAGCCGTTAGCGTATAAGTAGCTACGGCATCATAATTTCTCACAAATTCTGAAAAAAACTGAACCTGAAGCTTAACCAAATCAGTTTGTGTTCTCTTTACAGTCACTTTCTTATTACTCCATGCTACATTCGCACCATCGCTGTAGCCCATATAATAATAGTGTTCGTATTCCGGCAATCCATCAGGATAACTATCATCTTCGCAACTAGAAAACCCGAATGCTAAAAATAATACTGCCAGTAATAAATATAATTTCGTTTTCATATAATTTTTTTTTACTATTAAGATAAAGTCAACGGATTATTAACCTTTCCAACCCGGATTTTGGGTTACATTACCTTTACTTTGATTGATTTCATTGAAAGGAACAGGATACAAATAGTCTTTTGCAGGATCGAAACGGCGTGAAGCTCCCGGTTCTACAATTAGTAAACCATCTTTATTCAATTTACCGGAAACTGTTTCCGGTTTTACGCCAATCCATTCGCTTTCAATATATTTAGATCCAAGAATATCATTAACAAGCACAGTTTCAGCAGTCTTCCAACGTATAATATCGTCGTAATGTAAACCTTCCATAGCAAATTCCACTGTTCTTTCACGACGGATTTCGTCACGCATGCTCAATCCGTTAGCGGTAACAAAAGCATTCGTCAGTTTTACATTGAATCCAACACGAGTACGGATCTTATTTACACTCAGATCCAAGTCTGCATCGCTAATACTTCCATTTAATTCAAATTTAGCTTCTGCATAAGTCAGCAGAATCTCAGCATAACGAATTACTATTTTATCAATAACGGCCTTTGTATTATTGGTCCACTCATTAATATCAAACCCTTTCTTGCAACCGTAAGTAGTTCGTCTTGGGTCCGGAGTAATAGTATATGCACCTTTGTAAGCATCTTCTCCCATTTGATATACAGTCATCGCCAAGCGTGGATCACGATTTTGGAACACTGCATTGAAT
>JAVBUX010000086.1:0-6058 GCA_031554915.1 Bacteroidales bacterium
TTTTAATAAGAAAAAATCTCAATATATTTTTCTTATTCATCATTTGTGTTATCTTTGCAAAGTGTACAAGATACACTTTATGAATTTATTAATATATCTGATAGATAAAATTGAAAAACCATGAAAAAACAGATCCTTTCATTAATCATTGTGTTCATTGCCGTTTCGTCAGCTTTTTCTCAGGCAAAACGAGAAACTACAATCCAGATTTATCCGGAACAGGGCAAACAAATTGTTAGTAAGCATATTTACGGACACTTTGCAGAACATTTGGGTTCCTGTATTTATGGAGGACTGTGGGTTGGCGAAAATTCGCCGATACCCAATACCAAAGGTTACCGGACGGATGTTTTGGAAGCATTGAAAAAACTTCAGATGCCGAATCTGCGTTGGCCGGGAGGTTGTTTTGCCGATGAGTACCACTGGATGGACGGAATCGGACCGAAAGAAAATCGTCCTAAAATGGTGAATAACAATTGGGGAGGAACTGTTGAAGACAATAGTTTCGGAACCCATGAATTCCTGAACCTTTGCGAATTACTAGGTTGTGAGCCCTATATCAGTGGTAATGTAGGTAGTGGAAGCGTTGAGGAAATGGCCAAATGGGTAGAGTATATGACGTCTGATGGAGATAGCCCGATGGCAAACTTACGTCGCAAAAACGGACGTGATAAAGCATGGAAGGTGAAGTATTTCGGTGTAGGAAATGAAAGCTGGGGTTGTGGAGGAAGTATGCGTCCGGAATATTATGCAGACCTGTATCGTCGTTATTCAACATATTGCCGTAATTTTGATGGTAATCATCTTTTCAAAATAGCCAGTGGAGCAAGCGATTACGATTATAACTGGACAGATGTATTAATGAAGAATATCGGAAATCGTATGCGAGGACTTTCGTTACATTATTATACCGTAAAAGGATGGAACGGAAGCAAAGGTTCTGCCACTAGTTTTACTAATGATGATTATTATTGGACAATCGGCAAGTGTCTGGAAATCGAAGATGTGATCCAAAAACATATTGCTATTATGGACAAATACGATAGAGACAAAAGAATTGGTCTGATAGTCGATGAATGGGGTACCTGGTGGGATGTGGAGCCCGGAACTAATCCCGGATTTCTTTATCAGCAAAATACGTTGCGTGATGCTTTTGTTGCCGCATTGACTTTGAATATATTCAACAAATATACAGATCGCATTCAAATGGCTAATATCGCTCAGGTCGTCAATGTACTTCAGTCGATGATTCTTACGAAAGATGATAGAATGGTACTGACACCTACTTACCATATTTTTGATATGTATAAAGTACATCAGGATGCAACACACCTGCCTTTAGATATTATCACTGACACAAAGGAAATAAATAATAACCGTTATCCGTATGTGAGTGCGTCAGCTTCCCGTAAAGAAGGATTGGTTCACATTACATTGACTAATATGGATCTTGATTCGGAACAGAATATAAAGATCAGTTTGCCGGGAATGGTCGTGAAAAATGTAACAGGACACATTTTGACATCTAAAAATATAATGGATCACAATACTTTTGAAACCCCGGATCTTGTAAAACCTCAGGTATTTACGAATGCGAAAGTGACTAACGGAGAATTAAGCGTTAATTTACCTGCAAAATCAATTGTTGTCCTTGAGGTGAGATAATATCTTCACAAAGAGTTAACCGTTTTTTACCCCAAGATATGCTCCGTCATCCTACCTACTATTATCCGGAACAATGGCCGGAAAATGAATTTGAACGGGATATTAAAATTATGCACGATTTGGATTTCGAATTTACACATTACGTGTCATTTTTGAAAGTTATAAAATCATTTTCACAAGTGAGACTACGTTTTGTGTTGTTAACTTTGTATCAATAATCTAAATTAAAATACCATGAAAAGAACAGAACTGGTTCAAAAATCGTATGAGATAGCAAAAGAACGTTATGCCGCCGTCGGTGTCAATGTTGATGAAGCCCTGGCCAAATTGCAGGATATTTCCATTTCTATTCATTGCTGGCAGGCAGATGATGTTACAGGATTCGAAAAACTCGAAAACCTCGGAGGCGGTGGTATTCAGGCTACCGGAAATTATCCCGGGAAAGCCCGCAATATAGAAGAATTACGTGCCGATATTGAGAAAGTAACAACAATGGTTGCCGGTAGTCACCGTTTGAACCTGCACGAAATATATGGTGATTTCGGTGGAAAAGCCGTTGATCGTAATGAAGTTACACCGGAACATTTTAAAAGTTGGATGGATTGGGCTAAAGAAAGAGGTTTGAAACTGGATTTCAACTCTACCTCTTTCGGTCACCCGAAGAGTGGAGACTTGACACTAGCCAACCCGGACAAAGGCATTCGTGATTTCTGGATCGAACACACCAAACGTTGCCGTCAGATTTCAGAAGAAATGGGTAAATTTCAGAATGATCCTTGCATCATGAACCTCTGGATCCATGACGGAATGAAAGATTTGACCGTTAATCGGTTGAAATACCGTCAGTTATTGGAACAATCCCTGGATGAAATTTTTGCTAAAGAATACAAAAATATGAAGGATTGTATTGAGGCAAAATTATTTGGTATCGCATTAGAAAGTTATACTGTAGGTTCTTACGATTTTTATCTGGGTTATGGAGCTAAAAAGCAGAAAATAGTAACTTTGGATACCGGTCACTTCCATTTATCCGAAAGTATTGCAGATAAAATATCGTCTTTATTATTGTTTACTCCAGAGATCATGTTGCACGTAAGTCGTCCGATCCGTTGGGATTCCGACCACGTAACGATCCTGAACGACGATGTTCTTGATCTGGCAAAAGAAATTGTTCGTGCAAACGCTCTTCCGAAAGTGCATATTGGTCTGGATTATTTCGATGCATCGATCAACCGTATGGGAGCTTATGTTATCGGTATTAAAGCTACACAAAAAGCTTTCTTGCAAGGTTTGCTCGAACCGATTACAAAACTTCGTGAATATGAGGCTAATGGTCAGTATTTCGAAAGATTAGCTTTACTTGAAGAATCGAAAGGTCTTCCTTGGAATGCTGTTTGGGATTATTTCTGCCTGAAAAATAATATTGCTGTTGGAGAAGATTATATTGCAGAAATTCAACAGTATGAACGTGATGTAACAAGCAAGCGATGAATACACTGATCGGTTTGTTGATTATTGCTATCGGTAGTTTCGGGCAGTCCAGCTCGTATGTGCCGATTAAGAAGGTAAAGGATTGGTCCTGGGAAAGTTTCTGGCTAACCCAGGGCATTTTTGCCTGGCTTGTATTTCCTCTGTTTGGAGCAATGTTAGCGATTCCGGAAGGACATTCTTTAGGTGAAGTTTTGTCTTCAGGAGGAGGTGATCTTTGGAAATGTATCGGATATGGTATTCTTTGGGGTATCGGTGGCCTGACTTTCGGACTAAGTATGCGTTATCTGGGAGTTGCTTTAGGTCAATCGTTGGCTTTAGGAACCTGCTCTGCCTTCGGAACGATCATTCCTGCGTTACTCAAGGGCGATAACCTTTTCAAAGGTAGCGGTTTAATCCTGTTGATAGGAGTCTGTATTGCTATTGCGGGTATTGCTGTGATCGGTTATGCAGGATCTCTGAAATCCAAGAACATGTCGGAAGAAGAGAAACGTAAGGCAGTTAAAGATTTTGCATTGAAAAAAGGAATTATCATTGCCCTGCTTGCAGGAGTGATGAGTGCCTGTTTTAATTTGGGACTGTCTTCAGGAGATACAATCAAAGCATATCTGCTGGAATCGGGGGCAAAATCGTTATTGGTACTGAATCCGATCATTCTTTTGGTAACATCAGGAGGATTTATTACCAATGCAGCTTATTGTCTGTTTCAAAATTATAAAAATAAAACATTTAAAGATTATACAAGCTCGTCAGGTGTTGTGTGGATTAATAATCTATTGTTTTGTGCGTTAGCCGGTTTATTGTGGTACTCTCAATTCTTCGGATTAGGAGTAGGGCAAAGCTTTTTTGAACCAGGAAGCGTAATGATGGCATTTTCCTGGAGTATACTGATGTCTCTGAATGTAATATTTAGTAATGTTTGGGGAATTATCCTGAAAGAATGGTCTGGTGTTGGGAAAAGGACTATTATAGTTTTGGTTACCGGGCTTGTTATTTTGATAATTTCAGTGGTTTTTCCACAGTTGATGGCTAGCTTTTTTTGATTAGAGTTTAATCCCCCCCAGTCGCTACGCTTCACTGGGGGGTATTTATGTTAAAGCCTTTCAGGCTTTCTTTTAGTTTGCATTTATTTTTTATTGGCCGGTCTTTTCTGTAACTCTACCGGTAATCCGATAGTTTGCTTTACCATCTGAATTGTCCCATCCGGGTTGAAATATAGCTTGTCAAAACAAATTGATCTTAAATTGCCTTGTCCGGATAATATGCTATTGTGGTAAAAAGCATACCATTCGCCTTTATATTCAACAATAGAACCATGGTTGGTATCGCATCCTGTGGGTTCCATATAGATTCCTTGGGATTTCCATGGTCCTAAAGGACTATTACTCGTTGCATATCTCATCCGGTTTGCTCCATGATTATTATCGGAATAAGAGAGATAATAAATCCCGTTTCTTTTGTGTATCCATGCAGCTTCATGAAAATCTTCCAGACCGACCATATCCATCAACGGGCCATCCAGTTCCATCATGTTGTCTTTAAGTTTCGCTGCTTTACATTTGGCCCCACCTCCGTAGTAAAAGTATGCCTGATCATCATCATCAACAAAGACACATGGATCTATCATTGCAAAAGAATCTATTCCTGCAAAATAACCTTTTACTTTGAAGTCGCTGGCTGGTTTTTTGCTTGTGGCAATTCCTATTTTCCAGGTGTGATTCCAGTCTGTACCGCTGGGATGAGGAAAGTAGAAGTAGTAAGTATCGTTTTTAAAGGCACAGTCCGGAGCCCACATAAAACCGCCTTCTTTACGTCCCCAGGGAACCTGGCTGGAGTTTAGTATTTCTCCATGATCTACCCAGTTGACCATATCGTCTGTTGAGAAAACGTGATATCCGTCCATCAGGTCACATCCACGTGGAGGGTCGATATCGTGTGATGGGTAAACATATAGCCTGCCGTCTTTCCATACATGAGCGGATGGATCTGCTGTGTAGATTTTTCTGACAAACGGATTGTCCTGAGCTGTACATAAATGAGTAATCAGGAAGATGCAAATGAAAAGGCCGATTCCTTTCGTAAAAATTGATTGTAGTTTTGTTTTTGTGTGATTCATAGTGTAAATTTTTATTGAGTTAATTTATTTTTATGCAAATGAAAGAAATCCGGATTAACATTAGTCTTAATAAATCAGTTAATAGCCGTAAAAAATATATATTTGTACTCTAATATTCATAATATTTAATAAATACCGGATAATTGTATGAAAAACAGGGTGTTTTTTATGTCGTATTTTATGCTGATTGCAGCATTTGTTTTTAATGGTTTCGCTTCAGAGAAAGAGATATCTTCAAAGAAAAAGCAAATCTATGAATGGCAAATCTATACATTGACCGGAGACGGAACCCTATTGGATAATTTTTTCAGAGAAACATTTATTCCGACATACAATCGTTATAAGATTTCTGTCGGAGCTTTTACTCTTTATAAAAAAGCTGATAAAGAACAGCGTTACCTTTTGTTCGTTTATCCTGATATCGAGACCTATTACAAAACGAAACAAGCTATTTGGAATGACCAATTTTTTCTGAAAGCTGCTGCTCCTTTTTTTGCAAAAACGGCTCCTAATCCTGTTTATTCGGAATATGAAACCTATTTATGTGAGGCCTTCGACAAAATTCCTGTAATGCGAGTGCCGGATAAAGATCGGACATTATTTGAATTCCGGTTATACCACAGTCCTAACGATGAAGCCAATAAGCGTAAAGTAAAAATGTTTAATTCCGGAGAAATAGATCTTTTTGATAAAGTAGGCATTAATTCCGTATGCTATGGCGATATCCTAGCTGGAGCTGATATGCCAGCATTGATTTACCTGACCTGGTATAAAGATGAAACAACCCGT
>JAVBUX010000034.1:0-9699 GCA_031554915.1 Bacteroidales bacterium
GGATAAAACAGATACAAAAATCCTGTTTAGAGAGATTGTCATTGAGAATATTCCTAAATATAGTTATTGTGTTTGTGCTTCGCAGTTATGCGCTGCAAATGTATGTAATTATTTTTGAACTATGAAAAAATCGTGCCAAAAAGTTTTTTTATTTCAAAAATGCTTTTTTAATAAATCATCCGGTTGTCGTTCAACTTTAGGCGGATAAATAAAATCCATAGGGTAACGAAATAATAAACGTCGCAGGTAAGTAAACAAATTTTTATATTGAGAAAATTTTACACCTCTGGAAATGGAGGCTGTAATAAATGCCAAAGAAAAACTGACTAAAAAGTTGAGGAAACCAATGAGTAGAACACCGACAATAGTCATTATCAAATCTAATGATCCGACATGATAGCCTAAACCCTGTAAGCCGATAGCAAACTGTCCGGTTGAAATAGTGATGTGCCGGATATCAAAATCAATTCCGAAAATATATCCGAAAAATGCGGCCATTCCGAGACAGAAGCCAAGAAAAACATTTCCAGCAACCGGTCCTAAATTTTTCCCGATATAAGCGGCAAATTTATGAATGTTCTCTTTTCTGAAGAAACGATTCAGAAAAGCATGTTCTTCTATACGTTGAATAATTTTCCCATGAATAACCCTGTTATCAAAATAACCGGTAACGAGTCCCGACAAAAATAAAAATACTCCCGTATTAAAGGCATAAGATAAACAATTGGATTTGAGCGGGTTTTGCCAATCCAAAAGTTCCTGTGCATGTTTTCCTTCAACAATATTTAGTCCGAAAATGAGATAATACAAAAATGAAATAAGCAATGCCACCGGGAAGGTAATACTCAGATTACCAACGAAAGAGGCTGTCTGACTCCTCCATACTTTCGATAATAAAATAGCCAGATGTGACATGGATTTTTTTTCCTTATTGCTATCCATAGCACTCGCAATAGCAGATGCCGTCATTGCTGGCTGCTTAGTAGCCAGGGTTGACCCGGTTAGGTGAATCCCAACAAACCCTAACGAATAATTGAGGCTGTAACAGAATCCCTGCCAGAAAGGCGCCATGACTATTTTATGTAAAAAACCTTTGATTACAGCCATCAAAGCAGCAAAAACCCCTCCGCCCATGGCCGATTTCAGCATTATAAAATACTCCTTTCTGGTTGTTGTGATATAGTGTTCTCCGGTGTCATGTTCATGGTCTGCAATACGATAAGCAAGTACCTGTATATCAGAGCGAATAAGACCTGTCAGACTATTTTTTGTATTTTCATTTCTTACGATGCCTTGGAATGATTGGACCATAAACAGAAGATCCACAGCTTCTCCACGATCGGCTAAATCGAGGATGATAAGCATCCTGGCTATCAGTTGACGAATCTGTTTTAATAAGTAAGTCTGCTGCAAACTGGTGCCAACCTGAACACTTTCTGTCTTCAATCTCACAACCGCTTCATCACAATCTTTCAGAGAGCGTCGCAGTTCTGATTTAATGATATTATACTTTTCTTCGACAACCTGACTATGTTCTGCAAAATTGATAAGATTCTGAGAATACCTGTTTTGATTAATAAATATGGATATCTCTTCTTCGGTAAGCCATTCTCTTATTTCTTTATTCATTCCCAGGGAAACAATCTTGCAAGAAATAATATGCAAAGCTCTGTTGAACTTCTCTAGCATCTGCTTATCAGAAAAATTAAGTCTGAGTTTTAGCAACGAAAAAAACTCGACCCAAAGTTTCGGGTCAATCTTTTCTATCCACCGGATATCCGTACTTTTATAAAAGATCGTATCGATAATTCGTAAAAGGCTTTTTTCATTTCTATGAACCGGTAATATTTTATGCTTGATTCGACTGGCAAGCTCTACAAAAAAACTTGATTCTGTTTCTATCCCACTAGAAGTAAAAACTTCCAAAATTTCAGAGTCCCTAATAATCTTGGCAAACAGGTAGCGCAATTTTCTTAGTAAAGCAGGGTCTTCTTTCAGGGCTGTAATCAATTGCCAAAGGGACTTTTCTGCCTTTTGGTAATCGCCATAAAATATCGGACGAATCTTGGAAAACAGATCAACAAACAGATCTGTACTCTGATCATTATATCCATCAGATTCTCTAATATTATGGAGAGCTTCCTCTATTGTTTTAGGATACTGCAAACCCATCTCATTTTTTTTTCATCCAAAGATAACGAAATATACCTAAAAAAGTTGCCTGAGATTATAAAAAAACATAACTTTGTTCTTACTGACGCAAAATTAAATTAGATCTCAATGATTATGAAAAGTCTCTTATCTTCAATCTTAATCCTTCTTGCAAGCTTAAGTATGAGTGCGCAAGAATACATTGCAAAAGAGTTTATATCAAATAATGACACCCTCAAATACCGGGAATTATTGCCGGAAAATTATGTCAAAGGGGGAAAATATCCTTTAGTCCTATTTTTGCATGGTGCAGGAGAAAGAGGCTCCGATAATAAATCCCAGTTAATAAACGGTTCGATGATGTTTAGCAATCCCGTGAACATGGAAAAATATCCTGCTATCGTACTGTTTCCCCAATGTCCGAAAGATCTTTACTGGGCTTTCGAAAAACGCCCGACTACCGGTTTCGGAAGCAACACTTTTCCATCCGACTACCCCACTCCCGGGATATTGCAAACCGTAAAAAACCTTCTTGATCAATATATTGCATCAGGTAATGTCGATACAGACCGGATTTACATCATCGGGCTTTCCATGGGAGGAATGGGTACTTTTGATCTGGTTTGTCGTTTCCCGGATATTTTTGCCGCTGCAATCCCCATCTGCGGAGGTATTAATCCCGAACGACTTCAAGCTCCTGCCGGAAAAGTAAAATTCAGAATCTTTCATGGAGATAAAGACGATGTGGTTCCTGTCGAAAATTCCAGAAAAGCTTATAAAGCCCTCAAAAAATACGGAGCAGATGTCGAATATATTGAGTTTCCGGGATGTAATCACGGAAGTTGGGATCCTGCATTCAATCAACGGGATTTCCTATCCTGGTTATTTTCACAGAAAAAAAGCAAATAATACCTTCTATTCATGTCCAACTTCAAATCCATAGTATCTATCGTTCTGGTCTTACTTTTAAGTACATTCCTCTATCAGGTGTATTGGGTATGGACATATTATCATGAGCAATCGTCCAAATTAGAATTGGATATTCTATCAGCCATGAGGTCGGCAAATGACCAATTAATTTTTCAAAAGGGAGAACAGGTTAATATAGCCGAATTAAGATCTACTGATTTTTACACCTATAACGACCTGTTACAAGGAGAATTAATGCAACGAAATTTGATATTCGAATCGACTGTCGAAATAATTGACACCCGGGTCGGAAATGTGTTAGGACGCATACCGGATATTCCGATCGAGAAAAATAAATCGAAATATCGGGACTATGCTTACTCTTTTGACCTGAACCGTTATTATGCTTACAAACTTTGGGTGAAAAATCCTAATGTTTTTGTTCTGAAACATATATCGGGGATACTTTTAGCCTCACTATTAATGATGATTGCGCTAATTATTTCATACATCTATCTGTTGAGGATTATCCTGAGACAAAAAAACCTGGATGAAATTAAAAGCGATTTTGTCAATAACATGACCCATGAATTAAAGACCCCAATATCCGTAGCATACGCTGCTACCGATGCGCTGCTAAACCATGGAATGCTGGAAGATACAGAAAAGCGTGTTGTTTATCTGGAGGCTTCGAAAAAACAGTTGGAACATCTTTCTGGATTGGTAGAACAGATCCTGACAATGTCGGTCGAAGAACGGAAGAATCTGAAATTAAATCTTTCCGAATTTCCTATAGAAGAGGTATTCGAACAGTTAAAACAACAGTATTCTTTCAATACCCTCAAATCGGTAGAGATCCGTCTATATATGCAACCGGAAAATATTATCATGACTGCTGATAAAGCGCACTTCTACAACATAGTATCTAATTTGATCGAAAATTCCATCAAATATTCCGGAGACAGTGTGAAAATCGTTTTGATGGCGAAACAAAAAGAAGATCATATCTGTTTTGGGGTCGGAGATAACGGCATCGGAATCCCGGCATCATCATTACCAAAAATTTTCGACCGTTTTTACCGAGTACCTAAAGGAGATACACACGACGTAAAAGGCTATGGCCTGGGATTATATTATGTGAAAACAATGGCCGAAAAACACGGCTGGTTTATCGACGTACAAAGTAAAGAAGGACAAGGAACCAATTTCTTAATCCTATGGAAAACAAAATAAAAATACTGGTCGTAGAGGACGAATTGACTCTGCAAATGATTGTCCGCGATGTATTGGAAAAACAGGGATATGTCGTAGAACAGGCATCTAACGGCAACGAAGGCTTACGCTTATTTTACGAATTTCATCCGGATCTTGTTGTTGCTGATATTATGATGCCTCAACTGGATGGTTTAAGTATGACCCAACAAATCCGGCAAAACGATAATAAAACTCCGATCCTGTTCCTTACAGCTAAGTCTAAGACAGAGGATGTTGTCAAAGGATTTGAAACCGGTGGAAATGATTATCTGAAAAAACCTTTCGGGATGGACGAACTTTTAGTTCGGATCAAGGCTCTGATTAATCGGAATCATTCTAAAGAAGATCAGTTAACATGCTATAAAATAGGAGAATATGATCTTGACATAGTGCATCAAACGCTGGTATATAAAGGTTCGGTTGAAAACTTATCTCATCGTGAGACAGCCATTCTGGAGCGCTTGTGCAAAAATCAAAACCATATTCTCGATAGCCAGTCGGTCCTGTTAGACCTCTGGGGTGATGATAATTTCTTCAATTTGAGGAGTTTGCATGTGTTCATTGTCAAATTGCGCAAGAAATTATCTAAGGATTCGAAAATTCAAATTTTAAATATCCGGGGGGTTGGATACAAACTAACTTTCTGAAATTTATTCTATTTCATAACCATAATCCGTTTCAATAACCGGATCCTCTACGATTACCGGAGGAATATATTTGACCGTTTCCCTGAGAACTGGTGGGGGCAGAACTTTCAGCAGGTTATATTTCTTCAGAGATTTCAGAGTTTCTTTCTCAACCTTACCTACAAAACTTTTGTAATCACTACCCCATTTGTGTTGCATAGGGTTTGCATAAAGTTGATCAAAAAGAGTCCTTAAGTCTTCAGAAAGAAGGCGTTTATCAAAAATGATACTAGTATTTTCATAAAATTTCCTTTCAATTATAATCTGATAATAAGATCCCGGATATTGACATCTATCATCAAGAATATTCTCATTTCTCTCATATTCATCTATATAAGTTGTATTCTTTTGATTTTCCCGGATAATTCTGTTTATCTCACTTCGCTGATCCTCCGCCATTGAAAATTCTGTTTCAAAATATCGATCGGAATGCGGTTCTGTTTCTTTTGTTATTTTCAGAGTGAAATCATTTTTCAATTCTGCTAGTCCCAACATCTCAATCCCCCACAATGATTCTTCGGTATCTCCATCCCAACCCTGATGAACAAAATCAAACTCCATGATGTAAACTTTCTCTACAGGGAGGGATTTCGGAGCTTTAGGTTTGCCACACGATGCAAAAGCCAGGCAAACGATTGTTATAAAAATTATATTTTTCATTATTCTATATTGCTATTTTGTTAATTTGATAGTTTGAATCGAACCGGCAGGTTGTAATAAACCCGTACGGCAACTCCATTTTGTTTACCGGGAATCCATTTAGGCATTTTTTTGATAACCCGGATCGCTTCTTTATCGCAACCCTGACTTAAAGGTCTAAGGATATCGACAGCTCCAATTGATCCGTCTTTTTCAACTACGAATCGGACTCTTACAGTTCCCTGGGTTCCCAATTCCTGATCAACAACCGGATAAACCAGATTTTTTTGCAAGAACTCCATCAATTCGGAGTCACCACCCGGATATGAAGGCATTTGTTCTACATAATTGACCACTTTATCGGTTACAGCAGGATCGGCGTGTACCGGTTCTGTTATATCAGTGATTACGAATCCGGGACCATCAGTATTTCCTTTATGGGAAACATCGGCAATTACACCTTTTACATCACTTAAATCAGCCTGGGTTATAGGCATTTCCTCGTCCTTTATCAACGGATCATCTACAATTACCAATTCAAGAAATCTAACTGATTCGACAATCGGAACAGGAGGAACATCCATAATAATCGGTTCTGGCACATCATCCGGTTTTTGGTTAATATCTATAAACTCATGCGCTCCATTCACAGTAACTATCAGGTTGGCATTCTGAGCAGCTCCTTTATTGAAAAAACCGTTGACAAGGATCACCAAACCCACAGCAAGGAAAACAATAACCATGGCTTTGATATGTCGTTTTGTTGACTCCATACGGATGCGATAAGCTCCATACTCTTTATTCTTCCCAGCGAAAATCAATTCGCACCATTCTTTTGAAGATAAATTAATCCGGTTCATAGTAGTAACATTTAGAGGGTTTGTAAATTTTCTATTTACTCTCGTTGTTACTGCAAAGAACCGGATTAATTTATACAAACTGTACTTCCGTTTTGCTATATAATGTTATCTAGTGTTATCGCTCTAAAAGAATATCATTCAGCACCTTATTTACAACCTCCGCTTTATTCAGCAGCATCAGGTGATCTCCTTCTTCAATCGTATAAACATCCCTGATCTGAAGATATGGAAAAATTTGATCCTTGGTCCCATGAATATGATGCAAATTATGACATTCAACCGAAGGAGTCCAATTAACAATCTGTGATGTAGCCCATTGCATATATTCAGGAGAAGTATAGGACACATACTTATCCACGTCTTGTTCTGTCATTTTATAAACTATCTGTGCGAAGAGATTAGATATCCGTTTATTGACAGCATACCATTTTTTAGGAAAATGGTCGGAAAATCGGATTTTTTTTGCAAGAAGAAAGAGTCTTGGTATTTCATCTTCGGCTTTCATTGATGAGATGACTACATTTTTATCAGGAGACAAAAATTTATTCATTTCCTGCATAATAATGGCACCCATGGAATATCCCACAACAACAAAAGGTTTAGATGTGTCGATTCCTTTTGCCATATTTTGCGTATATTCTTCCAAAGTTTCATTCTCATGAGGAATATACCATTCGAGATAATTCTTTTTATAGCCTTCCGGTAACTTTATCTCGTCAAAAACCTTACAATTAACACACATTCCGGAAATAAAATAAACATTCATGTCCATTCTTATGTTATTGAAAAACAATCAAAAATTTTCTCAGAAAAAAATCCATATCTTTACAAAGGTAATATCTTTGTGTAATATAAATTGTTTAATCTTTTAAAAATTAAAAACATGGCTGTCATTAATTCCTATTTGTCTTTCGAAGGTACCTGTGAAGCTGCCTTCAACTTTTATAAATCTGTATTTGGTGGTGAATTTACGTATGTCGGACGCTATAAAGACATGCCTTCATCCGAATATCCTATTCCTGATTCACTAAAGGATAAAATCATGCATATCTCCCTGCCTATCAGCCAGGAAACCTCATTATTCGGAGCTGACATGATGGAAGAACTTGGTTTCAAGCCTACAATCGGGAACAACATTACTCTTTCTGTTACTGCAAAAGATGAAGTCGAAACTAAAAAGATTTTTAATGGTCTTGCAGAAGGTGGAACTATCACTATGCCGTTGGAAAAAACATTCTGGGCTCCCTTATTTGGGATGGCAACAGACAAGTTTGGGATTAACTGGATGGTGAGTTACGAATAAATTCGCAATATTGATTAATTGTGCCCGTATGGGCACAATTTTCATTTTTTGAAAATAAAATAAACGGCCAAAATCAGGAAGACAAAACCGACAAAATGATTTGTTTTGAAGCTTTCATTTTTGAACACTAAAGTAGTAAAAGCCGTAAATACCACTAAAGTAATCACTTCCTGCATCACTTTAAGTTGCCAAAGATTGAACGGGCCTCCATTCCCATCAAATCCGATTCGATTTGCAGGAACCTGAAAACAATATTCAAATAGCGCAATTCCCCAACTAAGCAAAACGATAGCCGGAAGTCCCCAATTATTAAACCAGTTCATTTCTTTGAACTTCAGGTGACCATACCAGGCAAAGGTCATAAATATATTTGAACAGACTAATAATCCGATGGTTGTAAGCGATTTCATACTTTCACATTTTGCCCGCAAAAGTACACAAAGGAATTGACAAAAAAAAAGCAATACCTCTACCTTTAAGAAACCAGGAATAATTTCCGCAAATAAGATTATTTTTCAAGCAGTTTTTGTAATTGTTTCAGTCCCATTTTATACCCCTCTTCAAATCCCATTTCGAGCGTTTGTTTCTGCATTTCTTCATTTTCAAAGGTAATATTTGCAGTTACAACAATAGCTCCATTGTCTTCTGCAAAATCATAACGCCAATGCATGTGAGGAAGGTCATTATTAACAACTCCGTTTTCGTCACAAAAACCATCTGATGCCTCAAACGATTTATGCTCCCTGATATTCATAAAAGTTGCTTTACACCAAAATTTCTCTCCCTCAGGAGACAACATGTGGTAGAGCCACTGACCATTATTTTTAAATTCCATTGATTTTGAAACGGCTTTGTAAGGTTCCGGAGCAAACCATTTATCTAATATTGCGGGATTGGTGAAAGCATCCCATACAACTCCCAATGGAGCTTTATATGCCATTTTGACAGTAATTTTTTTATTGGCATAATCCTTTTCAAACTTTATTGACAAATTTTCCATATCATTCTGATTAAAATTATTATACCATAACATTCCTTTTTATACTGTAGTTCTATCAAAAAAAATAAAATAACTTAACTGTCCTGAAAATTTATATCAGGGTTTTCACTAAATCCCGTTGATTCATAAAGAAATCAAATCGTTGCCGATCTCCGTTTTGAGTCAATAAGATTGATGTTCTTTTCAATAAATCGATCCAATCTTTTTGTTTCTGACAAAACTTATCATTGGTAAATCCAATCTTATCTATATGAAATGTTCGCTGTAAACAATAGCGCTTTTCACCACATTCCATATAATAATAACAGGAGTCTATCACGAGTTTTGATAAATAAATCATAATTTCCGAACCGGATTGATAACACCCTGTTTCAGTCAGGGTCTCTATTTCTTGTATTAAATCCAATAGTTCCGACTTCAACTTTTTCAATTCAACTGTAGATATCAATTTTTGGGTGGAAAAAAAGCAAATATCATCTACGATATCTTTAAAGATATCCTTACTCATAATACAAGTGGTTCTGGGAATTTTTCGACTTTCGTTCATGGCATTTCTTTCATGTTCAATTAATTCATCCGGAATAACCATATCCGAAAAAACAAAATCTGGTCTCGACCCTTTCATCAGGTAATTCCACTTATAATGCCAAAACTTATATAAACTCGGATGGTCTCCAAGAAAAGTATGTGGCACAGAATTGCACGCACAACGTACGTTTGCATTCGGGCAGGATTGCATGACTTTGAATGCATTTGTGAATTCAATCAGATTTTCAGAATGTTGTTGTAGATAGTTTTCCAATTGATAAAATTTTTTCAAATTCAATGTAATCCATTTTGTTGTAACAACTCCTGAATTGGAAATAATATCATCAATCGAAATACCAAAACGACTGG
>JAVBUX010000184.1:0-13941 GCA_031554915.1 Bacteroidales bacterium
ACTCATCCGTTTTTTTCTGGGCATCTAATAGATTGACATCCCTCATGTCGGATTCGTAATTTTCTCCGTATAAGCTTTTTATTTTTTTTGCAATCGATTCAGCTTCAGTGTATTTTTCTGTTTCCATTGCTTCGTTGTACAAGCTGGATAATGCAATATATGATTCGGCATCATTTTGTTTGATATTTTCGATTTCCCGGCTGTAATTAGTCTGATTTTGTGCCCGCAGATAACCTTCCGACAAACGATAACTGATATATGAAGACTTAGGAGCCATCCGTTCGGCGGTCTTTAATATGGTAATACCTTCATACGATTTGTCGTTTCTTAGGAAAATTTCGCCTAAAGAAATGTAATTGAGAAAATTATCCGGATCTTTTTTGATTTTTTCCTGGAAAAATGCTTCTGCAAAAAAAGGCAATTGATCATTTGATGCTTTAGCATTCGATTTGGAATACTCGGAATAATTAGCCGAATAAGTGAGTCCTGAAATCGGAGTACCGTCAACATCAGTGAGTCGCATAAGGAAGTTTGCCGATGAAATTTCACTTTGCCCGATTTGTACGAGAATACGATTAGTTCCTTTATTCAGTTTTATCTTGTAGGAATAAATATCCAGATCGCAGTTACGCTCTTCCTGGATATCCGAAACCTGAGCATCATTCACCCAGATTTTCAAAGAACCGGATGTTCCTGTGCGCATAATAACTTCTCTATTGTCAGGACTTTGTACAAATGATTGAGCATATACGATTATATTATCCAAAGGAAAATAGTAATCGAAGGCAAACCAGTTGTCAGGTTTATTAGCTAAAGGAGTGTACCAGGATATTTCAGCGTCAACCTTGTTCTTGAATTTACTACCCGGAGTGCCTTTTTCCACAGCTCCCCAGTTTTTATCGAAACCACTTCCCGATATGTTGTCGAAACTTCCCAACACCTGCCATTGGGTGATGGCTCCCATCTGTTCAAAAGCTTTTTTAGATTTTATAAAATCGTTGCAGCTCATATAATATTCACCGATCTTTTGGTGAAGCATGGCTTTTAATGTCCCATGCATCTTAGTATCGTTGACGATTTTTTCGAAGAAAGCAATTTCAGAATCCGATAATACCTGCCTTGGATTCATAAACGGCAAAGAGGATACCGCATATAAATAGGGATAAGGATTGTCACAGCTTTGATAAAACTCCTGAAAACGCTTGAAAGCATCTTTATCTTTAGATTCGAACCAATCGAGTAATACAAGACTCAATAGGGCCTCGGACTTTGATTCTGGCTCTGTTTTGGCAGCCGACTCAAAATACTCTCTGGCTTTAGTGCGATTATTGTCATTGAACTCTTTCCAGCCCTTATTGTAGTTATCACGGGCAGCGAAGGCCGGTATTGCAAGGCAAGTGATTAAGCAGATAAAAATGTTTTTCTTCAAGAACATAATTGTGGAATCTGTGTGAAACAAATATTTATTGAATATCTTCGTCTTTTTGTTTTTCCTCTTTTTTATCTTCCAGCTCGGCAGCTGCTTTGTCTGGATTTTCTAGTTTTTCTTGTTCCAGAATTTCCTGAGAACGAGATAGCCACTTCCGTTTACCGAAGATTTTTTCGAGATCATCAGAATAAATAACTTCTTTTTCGAGCAAAATAGTGGTCAGTTGATGGTGTTGTTCTGCGTGATCTGTCAAGAACTGTTTTGCTCTGTCGTATTGTTCTCCGATAATTCGTTTTATCTCTTCATCGATCAATTTTGCTGTTTCGTCGCTATAAGGCTTTGTGAACCCCCAGTCTTGTCCGGTTGCGTCGTAATAATTGAGGTTTGGGAGTTTTTTGCTCATTCCGAAATAAACGACCATGGCATGAGCTTGTTTGGTAACGCGCTCTAAGTCGTTGGAAGCTCCGGTCGAGATTTTACCTCTGAAGAGTTCTTCTGCAGCTCGTCCTCCTAATGTGGCGCACATTTCGTCCTGTAGTTGTTCGTAGGTGGTAATTTGCCTTTCTTCAGGCAGGTACCATGCAGCTCCCAGAGCTTTCCCTCGGGGTACAATCGTTACTTTTACCAATGGGTTGGCATGCTCAAGCAACCAACTTAAAGTAGCATGACCAGCTTCATGTAATGCTATTGTGCGTCGTTCTTCTACTGTGGTGATTTTGGATTTCTTTTCCAAACCTCCTACAATACGATCGACAGCATTCATAAAGTCTTCTTTTTGAACGAATTCTTTGCTGTTTCGGGCAGCAATCAGAGCTGCTTCATTACAAACATTTGCAATATCTGCGCCCGAAAATCCCGGTGTTTGACGAGACAAGAATTCTGTATCGACAGAAGAGTCTATTTTGATATTACGCAGATGCACAATAAAAATTTCTTTGCGATCGTTTAGTTCTGGCAGATCTACATTGATTTGGCGGTCAAAACGTCCGGCGCGTAACAATGCTTTATCAAGGATATCGGCACGGTTGGTTGCTGCCAGGATGATAACCCCGCTGTTGGAACCGAAACCATCCATTTCTGTAAGAAGTTGATTGAGCGTGTTTTCGCGTTCATCATTTGATCCCATATTCGGATTTCGTCCGCGGGCACGTCCTACAGCATCAATTTCGTCGATAAATACGATACACGGAGCTTTTTCTTTAGCCTGACGGAATAAATCCCTGACCCGGGAGGCTCCAACGCCTACAAACATTTCCACAAAATCGGATCCGGAGAGAGAGAAGAACGGAACATCGGCTTCCCCGGCGACAGCTTTAGCCAATAAAGTTTTTCCTGTTCCCGGAGGACCTACAAGTAAGGCTCCTTTGGGAATTTTACCTCCTAAATCAGTATATCTAGATGGATTTTTTAGAAAATCCACAATTTCTTCAACTTCTTGTTTTGCCTCTGAAAGTCCGGCTACATCTTTGAAAGTCACCTTCTTAGCAGGAGTGGATTTGTCATAGACTTGTGCCCGTGCGCGACCAACATTGAAAATGCCGCCACTTCCGCCTCCTGACATACGCCGGGAAAGGAAAATCCATAAAACAATCAATAATACAAAAGGCAACATGTTCAGAACGATAGTCCAGAACAAATCGCGGTCTTCATCGTATTTAACTTCGGTGTTGATACCCTTTTCAGCGGCAATTCGATCATAAAAATCCGAAAATTTATCCGGAGAAGGGATCATCACTGTAATGGAAGGCTCTGTTTCTTTCTGTCCAAATAGGTATCTGTTTTGCAATTTAGAACTGTCTGACTTAAATACGGTAGCTACATATTCTTTACGGAGTGTAGCTTCAACAAGATTTTTTTGATTAAAGACAACCATTTTACTGAAATAATTGTCTTTTGCCATTTTCTGGAATTCGGTCCAACCAATTTCTTTACTGGTGGATTTATTATTGCTATTAAAAAGAACAGCTAACAGGACAAAGACAATCAACAGATACATCCAGTTCATGTTGAACTTGAATTTCTGATTTTTGTCACCAGGACTGCCCATAGGCATTTGAGGTTTATTATTACCTGAATTATTATCGGCCATAATTAATTTAGTATATGTCTGGTATAGTTTGTATTTTACCGTCTGCCCACAGATTTTCCAGATTATAGTATTCTCTCAGATCCGGAAGAAAAATATGTACAATTACAGTCCCATAATCCATCGCAACCCACTGTGCTTCTCTCATTCCGATAGCACCAAGAGGCTTTTCTCTTAAATCGTCGGAAACTTTGTCCCAAACGGAGTCGGAGAGAGCCGAAACCTGAGTTGGAGAATTACCTTCACAAATGACAAAATACATGCAAATAGAGCCATCTAAATTGGTCAGATCGATAGTAGTGATGTTGTGACCTTTTTTGTCTTGCAGACTTTCAATAATTTTAGTTACTAATAACGTTACTTCTTTTTCTTTGCTCATTTAGATATTGTTACAAAAATTTTTAGGAGTACAAAGATACTCTCTTTTTTTATTAATACAATGTTCTTTACTTTTATTAATACAATGTTTTCCATACAAACAAGCCGGAAAACAAAAAAGTTTTAGAACGGATATCCGATTGCCAGGTAAAATGCCGAATTATCTTTAAAGTTCTTTTTAAGGAATGTCCAACGATTTCCTTCCGGTAATGCCGGATCATAAACCCGGGTGCCTCCATCTAGACGAATGATCAGGAAATTGAGGTCAATACGAAAGCCAATGCCTGTTCCAATCGCAATTTCCTTGTAGAATCTTGATAACTCAAAGTGTCCTCCAGGTTGATTGGGATAATCCTTGATGGTCCAGATATTTCCGGCATCGACGAATGCTGCCAGCTCAAGCCAATTTATCCATTTGTATCGGTATTCCATGCTGAGTCCCAGATTGATGTCTCCGACCCGATCCCCGGAGTGGTCGATCGTGTCTCCTTTCTCTACTGTAAATGATCCAGGGCCAAGGTACCGTGTATTCCATCCGCGAATGCTGTTTGGACCTCCTGCATAATAACGTATTTCAAATGGAAGAATTGTGGAGTTTCCGAAAGGATTGGCAAATCCCAAAGCTGCATGAAAAGCGAATCCGTTTTTTTTATCTAACTGTATGGTTTGTGAAAAATCAATATCTAATTTGAGATATTGTGCAAAGGGGTTCCCAAGGATAGTATATTGTCCGGATGATGATTTTTCAGCATTAGCCAGGTTGAATATCCAATTCAGGGCATTCCCGGAAGTTTCGGCATTGAAACGGATTGTATATAGGCGTTGTCTGTATTTTCCTGACTCTTTATTGGTGAAAATCAAGCTATAGCCCATACCGGCGGTGAAGATATCTTCATAACTATATTTGGTGACCGGATCCAGGGTGTTAAGATAATCGATATATTCTTTTGATGTCCGGGGGGTCATTATATAGTTGATGTCCAATATACTTAAAGATTGATTGATCGTTTGTTTTTCGTTGTTCCACAGTACTTTCCAGTTCAAATTGAAGAAATCGCGGGTGTATTCGGGACGTTCTTGCACATCAAAGCCTATACTGTATTGAGTACTGACATTAAATCGGTCTTTAATTGCTTTTCCTATAAAAGGAAGATGTAATTTAGGGAAGGTCAATGTCGGATTGATCCCGTATTCGTAGAAATTATGTGTTAAGACGTCTGTTTCTTCTGCCTGTACAAATTCATAGGCACCCCGTATTCGGATGTTTAGCCATTCAGCGCCATTAAACAGATTGTGGTGTCCGTATGAAATATTGGCTGCGATTCCGAGGTCTCCTGCTTTATTGGTACCGTCAAGTCCGGCCTGTACACTATGTATATTTCCCGGAGTAAGATAAATGTTGCAGTCCAGAAGGGTTGAGTCCGGATAGTTTCCTTCTGCATATTGGACATTTACTCTTCCTACATTTCCCAATTGATTGAAGTAATTATATGTCCGGTTTCCTCGCGATTCATGGAAAATAGATCCCGGTCTTATCATAATATTGTCGCTGATAACAGATGGGCGAAGAAAATGGATACTGTCGTAGAGAATATTTATTCCTTTGTAATTAATAGAGTCTGTAACTTTATAATTTTCAATATTCAGGGGGTCAAACCCGCTATAAACAGTAACTTTATTGATGTGATATGGTTTTATTTGGCTGGTGTCGTTCATGATCAGTGTTATATCTGCCTGATGCGAATTTAGTGTAGTATCCACCAGATAATGTAAATTATTAACAGTAGAAGAATAATAACCCTGGTTGCGTAATAAAGTGCTGATTACCGAACGTTCATTCTCGAGTGTTGCCATATCAAACAAGCCTCCTGTTTTGATGGAAATATCGCGTTTTCTTCTTTTCCCAAGTATGCTGTCTATTCTGGCATCCGGAATTCTGATCATGTAGTTTCGTATATGATAGGGTTCATTGCTTTCGATGGAATAGTGAACTTTCGCTTTTTTATTAACCGTATCTATCCTGGAATCTACCGTAGCATTCAGATAGCCTCTGTTTTTCATTTCAATGGTCAATTCTTTGACGGATTGTTGTTCCAACCGTTGATTGTAGATGACAGGCGGTTCTCCTATCTGTCTTATTTTACGATCGAGCCATTTATTTGTATCTCCTTCAACCATGCTATAAATTCGTAGTCGTATTTTCGGATCATTTGGTTTTTGTTGAATATATCCCAACATCTCAGCTTTAGGAATATCCTTGGTGTCCATATCGAGACTTACAGCGTCCAACAGGTATTTTCCATCCGGAATATATTTTGTTGTGCTGCATGAAGAAATGAATAAGCATGCCAGGACTACACCGATAATTATATATTTATTGTAAAACTTCATTTTTTAATGATGGATTTGATCTTTTGGAATAATCTTTTGAATGTCCGGGCTTCTTTTTTATACACAATTCCAACCCCTTGTGTTCTTTTTGCTTTGTCGAAATACTGATTATTAGTGATATCATATACTTTGAGTACTACATTGCCTGATTTTGTCAATTTAAATTGAATGTCAAAATCTCCGGTAAAGTTATTATTATCTGCCGTGGTAGAATTGTTTTTATACCCGATGTTGCTGTTGACAGTCATCCGGTCATCGAATAAGCGGGTTGACACATTAACATCCATTTCTACATCCGACAAATTTTTATCATTAGCATGTAATTCGGTTCCGATAGACCAGTTTTCATTTAAAACCCCAGACAATAAATTATTGAGTTGCGAGGTAATCGTAGAAGAAGCCAAAGATGTCCACAGGTCAGTTCCCATGTTCCTGCTTTGTGTGGAATTGATAGGGAAAAAGGTGTTGAATGCCAGCAAATAAGCAAATTCCCTGATTTTTATATCATCAGAATACATTAATCCATCGGCTTTACGCTTAATTTCTTCTTTTTCAGTTGGATATTCGATGTCGTATTTTAAATTCATTTTATTGAGATCGCCTGATACAGATAAAGTTGCATTAACAGGAACTTTGGTATTTGCCATGATGGTTTCAAAGTTTTTGTCTAAAAGTCCGAGATCGGCACGGGTCGAGTATAATGCAGTAATGTTGAAAGCTGTGGACATAGGATCACCTTTGAAAGTCAGTGTTCCCCCTTCTTTAATCGAAAAAGATTTTTTTGTGATATTCTTCAGGGACAGAGTACAATGACCGTCTTTTACCGTATATACTCCTAATAAAGACATTCTTGAGTTGGCCATATCGTATGAAAAATCGATATTTCCTGTACCGGTAACTGTGGCAGCATCTTTTGTCTGCGGATTAATCAAAGCCCCTAACTTTAATCCAGGATCGACAATCAGGGATATATTTAACTTGACAGGAAGCGCTTGACTTGTAGATATTTTCCTGTTCTTTGCTGAATTATGAGTGGTAGTATCTTCTCCGGTATTGATGAATGTGATACTGCTATAACGTTGAGCTTCTTCAGCAGATTCTGGAATCGTGACCATGATAGTAGAGTTCTCGCTGTTTGTAAGCCGTGCGTTTAACAGAATATTCTTATCTTTTGATGTTATCTTGACATTTCCGTTAATACGCAGATTTCCGTAAAACAGGCTGTCCATCTGTTGCGCATTATTTAGAACAAGAAAATCTTTGATATTTAGATCCAGATTGGGGTTGAAGTTTGAGAAATGCTCATGCCTGATATTTCCACTTAAAATAGCAGAATGATTATTTTCGTCTGTAATCCGGAAATTTTCGATATTAATCTGATTAGAAGCAATTTTGATTGTGTCGGAAAATTTATACTGGGTATTCAACATAGAGACACCAATATTGGCATTGTTCGTGTAAAAAATACCATCCAGTTTTGGAGATTTCAAATTTCCGGAGGCCTTGGCCGAAAACCCTAAATGACCGCTTAGCCCGAATAGAGTGCCGGATGTAAACGGACTCAGCCAATCAAGAGGTATGGTGTTAATATTAGCCTCGGCCTGTATCTGGTTTTGTGTGGGGGAAATTTTTCCTTCGACAGTAGAATTGGGCATATTGTCCCGTACAAGGTCGAGTTTAAACATTAAAGCCTGAGCTTCACGACTCCAACCACTGATGAGATTCAGAGTGCCTATCTTTTTATTTTCCAGGGAGATATCTTTGATGGAAAATCCTTTCGTGAATATCAGAGGAGTAGTTAACAATTCCTTGAGTATGATTTCTCCATTTGCTTCACCTCCCAGATTTACATTCAATTTTCCGGCATCAGCTAATGTTTTGAGTCTAATTCCTGTAAAATTTAATTTTAGTGAGTCAGAAGGATTTTTTGAAACGTCACCGTCAATATTCAAATATCCGGCGTTTTCATGGGCAATTGCAAAACCTTTGATATTGTATTTTTCTTCTTTCAGCAGCAGAGAGATTTGTGAAGCCGAAAGTTTGAAAAGTTCTTTGTTTATAATGATATCACCTGGTTGGATATTAATCAGCACATTGTCTAATTGATCCTTTTTATCTAATCCAAGGTGTACATCGGCGGCTAATTTTCCGGAAATATTCATTTGCGGTGTTTTATCCTCAATGTCGATAGTGAGCGAAACACCGTTTTCGATAGTATAGAGCTTGAGTTCGGCAATCAGACTGTCGATTCCTGGGTTAAAACTTTGAGTGGAAGCTTTCAGATCAATTTTGTGTAGTATAGTGTCTGTCTCCAAATTTATTGAGGTGCCGGAAAAGTGATTCTCTCCATAAACCAAGTCCGAAATATTAGCCTGCAGCTCTATTGACGATCTTTCTGCAAAATATTCTCCTTTTATAGTTGTGGTGCCGGGAAGAAAGAATGGCAGGTTCAAAGTCTTCTCAAAGATTTCAGGATTTTTGATACTAAGATTGAACTTCAATTGATCCTTGGATTTTGATTTTTTTTCTGCTTTCAGACCAATGAGAGTCGTATATTCGGATAGCGTTTGTTGAAAAACCGGACCTATACTGTTCAACCTGAAATTCCCGGTTAATGACATGTCCAGAAGATCTGAAGTAATTATTAGATTCTTGTTGTTGTCTTTTTCTGCCAGATAGTTGATTTTCAGTTGTTTGTCGTTAAATGTGTTTTTGTTGGTTTTGAACATCAGACTGTCCACTGTCAGCAAAGCTTTCATTTTTTCAGGATTAAAACCTTTGATATCGGCTTTCACTTTCCCGTATATCTCTGCTCCGGGGTAGGCCGGCAGCCAATTAGTGATATCTAATCTTAGATGATTAATATTTGCAGATAGTTTTACCGATTCCTTTGCCGGATTCAAATTTCCTGTAACCATGAGCTCTATAGGTGCATTTATGTCTTTGCTGCTAAGGCTTAGATTGATGCTGTCGTTGACATATTTTCCATGGGCATGTACATTTTGATAAGTGTATCCATTGTACTTGAATCTATCGATATCTAGTTGCATATCAGCCTGAGCTTTTCCTGTATCGTAAGTATATCCGGCCATCCCGTTAATAGCCAGCTTGGCCAGATCAGAAGATGCCTGTAAGTCAACATTCAGGTTTGGTAGAGTACCGCTGATTTTTCCGGAAAGGTTAATGTTTCCTGTATTTAAGGCTTCGCTGGGAGAGGTAATTTTAGATTCTTCAATGACTTTTTCGCTGAGGAACAGTTTATTTACTGATATTTCTAATGCAGAAGTCTGCCAATGATTAAAATCTGCGATTCGGGCGGAAATATCCAGATTGGCTGTGTTTCCCATCGATGCTTGAAATCGGGAAATTTTTATTTCAGGGAATTGGCCTTCAAGTTTTCCTGAAAAAATCAGAGAATCCTTCAAGCGTGTCAATTTATCACTAAAAGCTGTTAAGTCTCCAGGGAAAAGCACACTTTCTTCCATGTTTAAGGAATATGACGCTTTACTCATTATATTATTGATACCTGCCTCTGAATAGTCTAGATTGAGGGATTTCAATTGCAGAATAGAGTGAGGTAATTGTAGGGTCAGCTCCTCCAAATTCAGCTTTCCGTCTTTGGAAATCAGTTTTCCAGTTAACTTTTTGACTTTGAAACCACTTTGCTCTTTAAATGTCAGGTTTTTCAGTTTGATATTTAGCTTTTCGGGATCGATCGATCTGAGTTGAATATCCAAATCAAGGTTTGTCAGGTGTATGTGGTTGGAGTCGAAAACACCATTGCCCAGAGTGTCTTCTGATGAGATATAATATCTGATATTCCCGTTTTTTATTCTTACATCATCAATTTCGATAACCATTTTTGACGGTTCTTTGCTCTTGACGGTATCTTTTGAGGTAAATGCGTCGATAAGAAATTGGAAGTTGAAAGGGGCATTGAGACTGTCTTTGTAAATATTTGCAGTGACAGTCTCAAGTTCAATGGAGTTTATGAGTAAGCGGTCATTTAGTAATTCAAAAAGGTTGAATCCTGCATTTAGTTTGTCGAGGTGAAGCAGGGTGTCCCCTTGCAGATCAGCGATGTAAACATCTTCCAGAACAAGCTTACTAAATGGACGAAAAGTAAAACGCTCGATTGTAATTTTATTTTTCGTTATTTTAGAGACTTCATTCAGGGCAATATTTTTTATTTTCTGCTGTACGGGAGGTATCCATAACAGTAGATAAATTAACAAAATCATAGCCGGAATGGCAATGAGAATACTTAACGATATGCGCTTAAGCCACTTCATCCTAATTACAAAAATAACATTTTAATTTGAATTTAGGTTTAAAAGAAAATAATTTGTAAGTTTCGATAAAATACGTTACATTGCGGGTTCAAACAATAATTTTTTTGCAATGTCGAATCAGTTTGATATGTTCCGTATCGAAAATAATCATATTCTCCCGGAAAAGGGGAGGGTATTGATTTCGGAACCATTTCTTGACGACCAGTATTTTGGTCGAAGTGTGGTTTTGTTAGTGGAACATGATGCCGTTAATGGATCCATGGGTTTTGTCCTGAATAAACCGATGAAACAGCGACTGAACGACTTTTTTTTAGATTTTGAAGAATTGCCGGATATTCCTTTGTTTCAAGGAGGGCCGGTTGGAACAAATCGGTTGTTTTTTATTCATACTCTGGGAGATATAATTCCTGGAGCTGTGGATATTGGTCAGGGCTTATACTTTGATGGCGATTTTGATGTTGTAAAGATGTACCTCTTTGAAGGCAATCCGATAGAGAACAAGATAAAATTTTTTATGGGATATTCCGGATGGGAAAAGAGTCAATTGGAAGAAGAAATTTTGAATCATTCCTGGCTTGTCAGTCAGTTGGATAACTCGCGTGTGATGAGTGCCGGAGGCGAGGTGGTCTGGAAGAAAGCGCTTCACGGCCTTGGCAACAAATACAGAATGTGGGCTAATTTTCCTAAACGCCCTTTCATGAATTAATACCTAAAAGCGTTTGTGTTTCCGAAAAAAATAGAGCAATGCTTTCAAATGGACAAAAGCCATGGGAGAGATTACTTTCTTGTTTGTCATCTGCTGATAATCGTGAATGATGGTAACAGAAGGAATAAAACATACGGTATAATTTTCCTTTTGCATCCGGAGGCAAAGGTCGGAATCTTCTGGCCCGTAAAATATATGCTCATCGAGTAAACCTGTTTTTCTCAAGGCTTCAGTCCGTATCATCTGGCAGGCTCCAATTACATATTCGACTTCAAACGGATCACTGAGTTGTACTTTTTCCCTATAAAATTGGCTCTCATTGGCATGGTGGACATAGTTCTTTAAAGCTTTGGCAAAAGAGATTTTATTTAATAGTGTTTCCAATACATTGTTTGCTTTGAAACAAAGAGAAGGATGTTTTCGACAGCTATCCTGGACAATTCCCTGAAAATTTTCCAGTTTGCAGCCACAAATACCGCAATCAGTATTATTATCCATGAAATTCAGCATTTCCCTGATGGCTTCTTTGTTTACAACCGTATCGATGTCAACGATCCATGTATATTTCCCGGAAGCTTTTTGTAAGCCCATATTTCGGGCCTTGGAAACTCCCAGATTTTTGTAATTACAAATCAAATTGAAAGAACCTTCAGGATATGAACGGATAATGGATAAAGTTTTGTCGGAAGAGCCGTTATCTATAATGAAAATTTCTTTAGAAAAGTCTTTGGTACTTTCCAGTATGGAATCGAGGCATGCTTTGACATGGCGTTCCGAGTTCCAACAAATGATCACAATAGATAGATCAGGCATTTATCCGAATAATTTAATTTTCAACGCTTTGAGTGCTGATTTGAATTCTTTGAATGATGAAAATGAAGCGATATTCCTTTTTATAAATCCCGGCGACAGGAAAAACAGGAGGTTATTGCGGAACAATAGTTTTTCCATTTGCGCCGACGACAAGGAAGGATAATTCAGAATAGAGTTCCTCTGTACATCAGTCGGAATATATTCTCCGCCTTCAATCCATCCATTTGCTTTTGCCAAATCGTAAAATTCAGTTCCGGGGAACGGAGATACAATGTTGAACATGATTTGATCGACTTTCAATTTCTTTGCTTCCCGGAATGTGTTTTTTATAGATTCTTCCGTTTCCAAAGGACTGGTTCCAATCAGGATATTCAATTTGACAGGAACATTGTATTTTTTCAGTAACACGATGGATTCGTGTATTTGTTCCGGAGTAATTCCTTTTTTTATGTATTTCAGGACTTCCGGATCGAAAGATTCCACTCCAAGATCCACATAACGACAATTATATTCCTGAAGCATTCGAGCAATGTCCTCGTCGATAGCGTCCACCCGAGCCTGGCAACCCCATGTTATCCCATGTTTTTTTAATGTATCGCCAATCGCTTTCAGACGTTTTTTTGTTACAATGAAGTTGTCGTCCATGAAACCGATAGCTTTATATCCTTTTGATGCGAGATATTCGATTTCAGCGATTACATTTTCTTCCGATCGGAATCCAATCGGAGGTTTTTTACCATTATTGTGATTTTTATATTCGATTTCCCTGGCAAAAGTCAGGGAACTGGGAACGCAATAGATACAATGAAAGGGACAATTCCTGGACGCAACCATCGACATATACGGTGAAACTTTCAATTTCGGATTGAAAAAAGAATGTCTCTCGATAAAGTGTATAGCTGGAAACGGTAGTTCGTCAAGATTGGGAATTAACGGTCGGGGCGGGTTGCTGACTATATTCCCGGAAACAGAGTCAAGAAAAGAAATTCCTCTTATATTCGTCCAGTCATTTTTTGATTTGATGATTGATGCTAATTCTTTGATGGTTTCTTCCGGTTCCCCACGAACGACGACACTATTTCCTCCTGATAGAAAATAGGATGAAAAATAGGTGGCTCCAGGTCCCAGGAAGATACAAAATGCATCAGGATTTACTTTTTTGATATGATTTTGTACTTTGCAATCTGTTGGTATGGAGAGGTTTACAGACCAAAAAACATAACAATCGCTGTTGTCTTTTTCCAGAAAATCAAAACATTCCTCTGCCGAAGCATTCTCCAATACAAAGTTTTTATAATAAATAGAGTACCCTTCTTTTTCAAGTACTGCGGCAACAGTTAGTTCATATATGTTAGGCATATCATAAACTACACGGGTGCACCCGGCAGTACGTTCGGCCGGCTTATGACCATCAAGAGCAGGGGGAGTTAGAAATGTGATCTTCATGCTACAATAAACGCAAAAAGCTGCAATTTATTACTCAATTTATGGATTAATCAACTGTACCAGAAAAACATCTTCGAAGCCTTCACTGGTTTTGATCCAGTTCTTTAATTGACCGGTTTGTTCATAACCACAGTTGGTGAATAATTTCAAACTTGGCGTGTTCTTTTTGGGGATATAAGCATAGAGCTGTTTTAGCATCAGGAAGCGAAATGCATATTCTTCAATTATATTTAATACCTGCTTCCCCAAGCCTTTATTCCTGTAATTCCCATCTAAAAGAATACCTATTCCTGCGCGTAGATTCATAGGGTCGAAGTCAAACAAATCAATAGTTCCTATCGTTTGCTTATTCTCATTCAGTACAACCATCAGACGAAGTTGGCGTGATTGAAAAATATCC
>JAVBUX010000196.1:0-4692 GCA_031554915.1 Bacteroidales bacterium
TTTTTGCTAAGGATGGTGAAGTATTTGATATAAATAATAACAAAGCAATTATTGTAGGTGGAGCATATAGCATAGATAAACATATACGTCTTGTCCGTGGCTGGGGTTGGTGGGAGGATGAGCAACCATCTCCAGAAGTCAAGAACAATGTGGAAAATCAGCTTTCCCAAAACGACTGGTGTGTTGATGTGGTTTTAAGTCATACAACGCCATTAAAATATGAGCCAAGAGAAGTTTTTTTATCCGGATTTGATCAAAGTAAAGTTGATAAATCTACCGAAATATGGCTCGATGAAATCGAAGAAAAGCTTGATTATAAAAAATGGTATTGCGCCCATTACCATACTGAGAAGGTTATTGATAGGTTACAGATAATGTATGAGAACTTTGAAGAATTTCAAATCCTATGAATTAAGTATTTGAAACCTGTACGAATCTGTGCGGTGGGTACAATTTGATTACAAAAATCCTGCAAGCCATAAAAAACATGTCAACAAGAATAATCTTGAAAAAATAAATGTTGAAATTTAAAGAAAAAACAAACATGGCATAATGTAAAGAACTGATTTTGAATAGTAATATCAATTAGACAAAAGAACCCAAATCTTGAATTGCCGGCGACTATTGAAAATATTGAAGCATTTCAATTGGCATAGAATCAATAATGATTTCCGTGAGTTGTTCCGGTGCAACTGAAAACCCACGTTCAATCCATTCTATATAAAGAGATGACATCCCTGCAGTAAACAGTATTATTTTGAATAAAAGTTCTTCTGTGATTTTTTTACCGGTCTTGTTCTCAATATGTTGAACATAGTAATCAAAACCAGTTTGATATATATGATCACGCAATGAATTCTGACCAGATATTTTTAAAACAGAATCAAAAAATTTGCTGTCATCATAGATAAGTTGAGAATACTCATATATTAATAATTTGTAGTCTTTGGCATCAGGATACTTATTGCCTATTTTATCATAAGTCATTGAAAAATAGCTGATTAACACATCGTGTTTATCATTGAAAAAACGATAAAATGTGGAACGGGAAACTCCGGCTTTGTCACAAATCATTTTTACAGTGATATCAGAAAAATTGTATTTTTCTATCAATTGATAAAAAGAAGTCGCAATGACCTCACGTGTTTTTTCTGCTTTCATAATTGACTCCTAAAATTGTTTTGTGAGACCATTTGACGTTACACAAAAAACTGCTTTGTATCACAACGAGACATTTATCATTATATGTCCTATTTTGGAACAACTAAAAAAATGTGTTTCTTGATAATTCTTTATAGCATATTTAACATACATAGTAAAGGAAAGAGCATGGAGGTGCATGCTCACACCTAAAAATAAAAATGCAAAGGAGACTGAAATAATGAGTCGCGAAATGAATTTATTCAAGGAAATGTCTGTTGGTGAGGGGAAAACCCGAAATAGAGTTTTTCTCGCTCCTATGGGTGAAGGCATGGCATGTGTAGACTGCAGTGTCAGTGATCAGGCAATTGGATATTACACCGAGTATGCAAAAGGCGGTGTTGCTGTTATTACTCCTGGCGTCGTTAGTGTAGATTATCCAACAGGAAAACCAGAAAAACTTATTTTTAGAATCGATGATCAGCGATTTGTAAACAACTGGAATCGTATGGCTGAAAATATTCATCGCTATGGTGGTATGTTGATCCCCCAACTTCATCATGCTGGTGCCCAGACAGACATTTATATGACAGATGGTAATATACCAGTATGTGTTTCAGACGTTGATTGCGACCATCAGTTGATTATGGGCCACAGAGCAGTCGGACCACAAAAAGAAATGACAACTGAAGAAGTTAAGGAGCTTGTTAGAAAATTTGTAAGCGCAGCAAAATATTGTCAACTTGCCGGATGCGATGGTGTTGCACTTCACAGCGCACATGGTTATTTGATTAATCAATTTTTATCCCCATCAACAAATAAGAGAACAGATGAGTACGGAGGCAGTCTTGAGAATCAAGCCCGCTTTGGATGTGAAGTTATTAGAGGTATTCGCCAGACTTGTGGACCCAATTTTATTATCGGCGCACGTATACCCGGACATGAGTGGGTTAAAGGCGGACTTACAGATGATGATTGTGATGAAATTGCGCGTATGTATGAGGCAGCCGGGTGTGACTATTTTGATGTGAGCGGTGGTATGACTAATGACACAACAGTCCTTATGGAAACCAGTAGCTACCCGGAAGGTGCACGCGTTCATTATGCGGAGCGTATTAAAAAGGCTGTAAGCATACCAGTTGGAGCTGTCGGGAAATTGCGTCATCCAGAATTTTGTGAAAAGATTATAGAAGAAGGAAAAGTAGACTTTGTTGTTCTTGGCCGGCCATTGATTTGTGATCCTTATTGGCCAAAGAAGGCACAGTCTGATAAATCAGAAACTATTCGACCATGTCTTTCCTGCTTTGATGGATGTACGAATCGACTTTTTTCAGGGCGTGGTATCAGTTGCGCACTAAATCCTCGTGCTTCACGTGAATATGATCTTGGAAAGATATCAAAAACAACTGATTCCAAAAATATTGTTGTCATCGGCGGTGGTCCAGGTGGTATGGAGACGGCGTTTACAGCAGCATCCTTAGGACATAAGGTTATTCTGTTAGAAAAATCATCTAAGCTCGGTGGCCAGTTTAATCTTGCTTGTGTGCCTCCACATAAGGAAGCAATTGCAGAAGCATGTGACTGGTTCATTGGTGAAACATATCGTAATGGAGTAGATGTCCGTCTAAATACAGAAGCAACTTTAAAATTAATAGGTGAACTTAAACCGGATGAGATTATTTTTGCGACTGGAGCTGATGCAACTCGTAATTTACCGATTCCGGGTGTAGAGAAAGCAGTTGTTTCATGGGATGTACTTGATGGTTCTGTCGGGCTTCCGGAAGAGAAGAATATTACAATCATAGGTGGCGGTATTGTAGGTTGTGAAATTGCTCAGATGATGATCGAGAAAAAAAATAAAGTAACAATTCTTGAAATGAAACCGGTTATTGCAGAAGGACTGGAAGCATTCCATACTTTGGAACTTTATAATACATTTGCAGAGAATAATTTTAAGGTGGTAACAAAAGCGACTGTTAAGTCTATCGAAGATGGCACAGTAAATTATACAGCAACTGTTTCTGAAAATGTAAAAGCTGACAATGGCGCAGATGTCCTTGGACAGGCTACGGTAGTATCTTTAGAGGATAATACACCGTCAAAAGAAATAGATCGGAGTATTAAGACTGACATGGTTATACTTGCCGTCGGACAGCATTCAGTCGGTACTGATTTCTCAAAAGAACTGAAATCTAAAGGTTATAATGTCACGGTTATTGGTGATGCTAAGAGACCATCGAAATTTATTGACGCTATTACAGAAGGCTACTTTGCCGCAATAAATCTTGAAGAATAATAAAAAATCTTAAGAGACTGACGATTGTTTTTGCTAACTAAATATGTAATATATCCTCATAAATTGATATTAATCCATGAGGATATATTTTTTCATTATAAGAAAACTCACATCCAAAAGAAATGTATTCTTCGACTGCCTGCCGACACATTATACGAATACTATAAATTTAAATTTTCACGAACATACACATAAAAATTTACGGGATTTTTTTTGTCATACTTCGGATACCAGCATTTTTCACTGACACGCTTCATTCCCAAGTAATGATAGAACCCGTATCTACAAGAATTGTTGGTCAATAAGTAAAAGTTTTTTACGGGCATCGATATTATGTGAGAATAAAAACGATGATATAATTTTCTGCCGATCCCCAGATGGCGATTACTATAATCAACTAGAAACAGGGACAGTTCAGCATCATATTTTTTGTAAAATTTACTGAGTAAAAGTTCTTCTATGTTGTAAAAATCTTTTAGCCATTTTAAAGCTGCCCGTCCTTCTTTTGAAAAAAACAATATAAAAGAGAAAAGCAGACTGATCAAGATGTGTTTATATGTCCCTATTGATAACTTTCCAACTCGTCCCATTATGATCCCAATCGGAAGGCCATCCCTTACGGCAATGCGGTTGTAATTTTGATCGGACAGATATATATGCAAACAGATCCTGCTGACAAGGTTTGCCAATTTAGTGGACAAATTCTTTTTCAGCTCCCAGTTTTCACATAAAAAATTCGTAAGATCCAGGTAATCTGTCTTTTTGATTCTGCGAAAAATCAACCCTTCCATTCTAATGCACCTCCTGCATATATCTTTTAATACCAGTGTAATGTATCCCATTATGGGAGTGTCAATATAAAGTATTTTATTAATTGATCTATTGACTCTCCCATGATGGGAGAGGCTATTCTGTAAATAGATAAGCTTTTAATTGCTCATAAATATCTCTGATTACGATAGAGACCGGATAAGAAAGGAAGAACAACCATGAGAAATATAAACATAGCCATGATAATGGAAACGAACTACATCAATCAATTCAAAACGCTGGTAAATTCACTGATCATCAACAATAAAGATGATCTATTCACTATCCACATGATAAACAAATCCATGACGCCTAGTGAAGCAAAAAAACTGCAGACATACTGTTATGAGAGGAGGGTCCTTCTTAACCCCGTATCCTTTGATGGCAGATTGTTAGAAGATGCTCCGGCTAATGAAAAAGTAACTAAGGAAATGTATTATCGCCTG
>JAVBUX010000178.1:0-41304 GCA_031554915.1 Bacteroidales bacterium
TAAAGAATTAGTTACATATTCTTGTGTCCAACAGTCGGGGAGCCCGTTAGAATTCTCAAAATATTCAGACCAGGGTAAAGTGTTGATTGGATTAGTACAAGTTTGTGCTTTTACAGACAATACCAAAGGCAAAAGGCAAAAAACTAAGAGTAATTTTTTTTTCATAATAATAAATTTAAAGAATTAATAATCTATTTATGTGTTAAAGATATAAACATTTTGATTGACAAAAATAAACAGAAATGGAATATTGCTGTTTGACAGATCGTACAAATATCTTGATAATTCAACAAAAGATTACTTCTTTGTTAACTATAAGCCTGGCTATTTGATTTTTTCCAGACAGAAGGAGATGTGCCTGTAAACTTGAGGAATTGTCTGCTGAAGCTGCTAATCTCAGAGTATCCTAACTTTTCAGCAATGAAGCTGAGTGATTTTTCAGGATATTCAATCATTAGGCGTTGACTTTCTTGGATGCGTAATTGATTGATCCACATGTTGAAGTTCATCCCTGTCTGTGAATTTATATGGCTGGAAAGGTAAGTACGGTTGGTGTTTAAAATTTTTGCAACGTTGATGATTGTAACTCCATGTGCAGTGTAGCCTTTGTCATTGATCCATTGATTGATTTTTAGAGAAAGGTCAAAACCATTGAAAGACGATACTTTATTGGGCTCCAGAGCAGGAACTATGATTGGACGTAACACATAAAATTCCTGAGGATAGTTCAGAAATTTTATAGCAAAGAAAAAGTAGAATATAATGCAAGTAATAGAAAATATAATATTGCACCAATCATAAGGGAAAATTATGAGAAATAAAGCTCCAATCCCAATGGAAAGAGCGGAAAGAAAGACAGTTCGTACCCAGTGAAGACGGGATGCTTCATCTCCGGAAAAGTAATTTTCAGCTTTATTTCTGTATTCTTTTTCCTGTGACAAAAATCGATGTGTATAATAAATTAATTGATATGTGTAAAAGGCCGTGTATGATGCAATTATTATTTTGTCAAAAAGATTGTTTTTTATGATTACGGAAAGAATGACCAGTAAAAAAAAAGAAATAATGGGGATCAGATGAAAATCTAGTCTTTTGCGAATAATAGGACTGGAGTTGATGAGTAGGATACAGATGTAAGTGAACAGAAATGCCTGAAATGAAGCAATTGCCAAGGTAGATTTTATTATAAGAACATGTTCCCCTGAAGAACAATGCCTTTTTGAGAATATTTCTCCAAGAGTGATTAATCCAATCGAAATGTAAATCCAAGACATTGCTTTGCGGGATCTTTTGTAGAGTTGTAGTTCAGGGCAGTCGGGAATTGATAACATTAAAAACAATAATCCGAATAGTATAGGTACTATTGAATTAATGAAACTTACAGATGTGTATAGTGTGTCGATTTTCATTTGCTCTATGAAATTAAGCAAAGTTAATAAAAAGAAATTATTACTATGTAAAATAATGACTAACTTTGTAAATTAACTGTAATTTTTTATTTAAAAACAATATCATGGAAAATCTGGTAACCATCAGGACATTTTTTGAACCTACGGATTTACTTGTGCCGAAAAGTTTGCTTGAATCGGAAGGTATCGAGTGTTATGCCATAGATGAATATATGTCAAGGCTTTATCCGGGAACAGGGGCTGTTGGCGGAATCAAACTACAAGTGAGTGAAGAAGATGTTGATCGGGCCGTTAAGATTTTGATGGATGGCGGTTTTCTTACCGAAGAAGACTTAAAACCCGATGGATTCTACGAATACATAGGGAAATTTCTGGAAAAATTTAGGAAAAAATAAAATTTAATTTCGTTTTTCGGAATTTAATTTTGTTTTTCAAAAATATAATTGTAATTTTGTAAACTGAAACCAAAGATTATGAGGATTGTTACATTTAGAGCAATAAAAGAGTTTGCGTTGAAATATCCTGATGGAGAATTGCCTTTGAGAGATTGGTATCATAAAACCTTAAATTCTCAGTGGAAAAATTTCAATGATATCAGGAAAACTTTCAGATCTGCTGACTATGTTGGAAATGACAGGTATGTTTTTAATATTAAAGGAAATAATTGTCGTCTGATTGCGATTGTTATTTTTGTTTCACAAAAGGTTTATATCCGGTTTATTGGAACTCATGCAGAGTACGACAAAATAAAGGATTGTTCTACAATTTAGAGAAAAACGAATTATGGCGAAGATTAAAAATGAACAGCAATATGAAAAAGCTTTGGAGCGTATTGAAGAGTTGCTTCAAGTTGTTGGAAATGATACTCCCGAAACGGATAAAAACTTCGTTGAATTGGATTTGCTATCTGAATTAGTTGCAGATTACGAAGAACTACATTATCCTGTTCATGCCCCTACGCTGGCTGAGAGCATTAAATTGCGCATGTTGGAGATGAACCTGACTCAAAAGGCTCTTTCGGAGCTTCTTGGGGTTAGCAGTTCGCGTGTTAGTGAATACATGACAGGAAAAAGTGAACCGACATTAAGAGTTGCCCGTATTATTCATCAAAAATTGAATATAGATGCGGATATTATTTTAGGTGTAGCAATATAAATTGGATTTAAGTACTCAAAATATTCATTATATTCCTGGCGTAGGCCCTAAGAAATCGGAAGTTCTCAAGAATGAGATCAATGTGATTTCCTGGGAAGATTTGCTGTATTATTTTCCCTATAAATACATCGATAGAAGCCGTATCTTCAAAATTCGGGAAATTGAAGGTAGCATGCCGTATATCCAGTTGAAGGGAAAAATTCATCATTTTGAAACAATAGGAGAGGGAAGGGCAAGGCGTATTACCGCTCTTTTTTATGATGACACAGGAAATATTGAACTGGTCTGGTTCAAAGCCCTGAAAATGATTCCGAATCTGTATAAAGTCGGAACAGAGTACATCCTTTTTGGAAAACCGACAATTTTTGGTTCCAAATTGAATATTGCGCATCCGGAGCTGGAAACCGAAGATAAATTCTTTCAGGGAGAAGTCGGGGTACAAGGTCAGTACTCGACTACGGAAAAGATGAAAGATGCTTTTCTACATTCAAGGGCAATTCAAAAAATGGTTACGACTGTATTTGAGAATATCAAGGGAAAGCTTCCAGAAACCCTGAATGCCGGAATTATTCAAAAAGTGAACCTGATCGATCTGGATACCGCCCTGCACAATATTCATTTTCCGAAATCACCGGATTTACTGCGAAAATCGGAGTTTCGCCTTAAATTTGAAGAGTTATTTTACATTCAATTGAATATTTTACGGGTATCTAAAGCCCGAGAACAACGTTTTGGAGGTTTTGTTTTCAGTAAAGTAGGGGAATTTTTTAACCGGTTTTATGAAGAGAAATTGCCTTTTGAACTTACCAATGCACAAAAACTGGTTATTCGTGAGATTCGTCAGGACACTAATACCGGTCGCCAGATGAACCGGTTATTACAGGGCGATGTTGGTAGCGGAAAGACGCTGGTGGCTCTGATGTCGATGCTGATTGCCGTCGATAATGGTTTTCAGGCTGCGATTATGGCTCCGACGGAAATTCTGGCAACACAGCATTACGAGACTATCAGTAAGTTATTGGAAGGTTTAGGACTGGAGGCGCGTTTGCTTACGGGCTCTACAAAGAAAAAAGATCGCGAAAAATTATTGCCTGCAATACAGAATGGAGAGATACATATCCTGATCGGAACACATGCTTTAATTGAGGATACAGTACAATTTAAGAACCTGGGACTGGTTGTAGTCGATGAACAGCACCGTTTTGGAGTGGCTCAAAGAGCCCGCTTGTGGAGAAAAAATGATGTTCCTCCTCATGTCTTGGTGATGACGGCAACCCCGATTCCACGTACATTGGCAATGACTTTGTATGGCGATCTGGAAGTCTCTGTTATCGATGAACTTCCTCCCGGACGTAAACCGATAAAAACAATTCATCGTTATAGTGCTAATCGCAAAAATCTCTATGATTCTGTACGTCAGCAATTACAGGAAGGCCGTCAGGTATATATTGTTTATCCTTTGATTGAAGAAAGTGAAAAATCGGATTTGAAAAATCTGACTTCCGGTTTTGAGCATACAAAAGAGATATTTCCTGAGTATGAAGTCTGTATGGTGCATGGTAAAATGAAACCGGTAGAGAAAGATGCAGAAATGCAGCGTTTTGTCTCCGGAGAAGCCCGTATCATGGTTGCCACAACTGTAATCGAAGTCGGAGTGAATGTGCCGAATGCTTCTGTTATGATTATTGAAGATGCCGAACGTTTCGGTCTGTCTCAGTTGCACCAGTTACGTGGCAGAGTCGGGCGTGGAGCCGATCAGTCGTTTTGTATCTTGCTGACTCGCTATGAATTAGCTGAAAATACCCGAAAACGTTTAAGTATCATGACCGAAACGAATGACGGATTTGTAATCGCAGAGGAAGATTTAAAATTGAGGGGTCCCGGCGATATCGACGGAACCCAACAAAGCGGCATACCATTTGATTTGAAGATAGCCAATCTGGCAAAAGACGGACAAATTCTTAGTCTGGCTCGAGATGTAGCTCGTGAAGTCCTTGAAGATGATCCTGCCTTACAAAAATCATATAATACTATTCTTAATGTGCAACTGACAAAACTGAACCGGAAAAACCAGACCGGTTGGTTTATGATTAGTTAAAATCATTGGAAAACCCGGACATAATCGATGACATATTGTAAAGGCATACCATCTGTATCCACTCCTTTACTTCCACCCCAGCCTCCGCCGAAAGCCAGGTTGAGAATCAGGTAGAACTCTTTGTCGAACGGCCAGCATTCCCAGCTGCTGTTTTGAGGGCGTTTGCTCACAAATCGTTTTCGTCCATCCAGATACCATTCTATCCGGTCATCGTGCCATTCCAATGCATAAACATGCCATTCCTGGGCATCTATACAAAAAGCTTTCGAGCCAATGCCGTTATTTTTTTGTGATTGAGGGAGTCGGTATGGATGGCATAATGGATGGTTTCGGGCTCATACCCCACATGTTCCATAATGTCGATCTCTCCACTGGCCGGCCAACGACCATACGTACTTTCTTTGGGCATCATCCAGATGGCCGGCCAGGTACCCAGGCAAATGGGTAACTTGGCACGTACTTCGACTCGGCAGTACTTCCAGTCGCCTTTTCCTTTCGTGGTGATACTGGCCGATGTGATGGGACGTACCTCTCCGTTTATTCGGGTGCTGTCTTTCCTGGCTACGATGTAGAGGCAACCATCTTTCTGATAGCAGTTCTCTAATCGTTCTCGAGTGTAATATTGCAGTTCGCTGTTACGTAGATAGCCCTCCTCACAGTTCCATTTGCTATTTTCTATGAGCCCTTTCCCGGTAAACTCATCCTGAAATACCAGTTTGGTATAGCCTTTGGGGATGGTAACAGATTCATGATTTTTATTAGGATTTACTGCTGTTGTGTAGGTGCAACTGCCTATAAGGCAGGTTAGTAGGAGCTGATATTTTATTCTTGTTTTCATGTGAGCATGTTTTATTTATCGTACAGGTATAAAGAGAACAGCATCGGCAGCCACGAAGTTGTCGGCGTCTTTGTTGGATACTTCTACGTATGCATTCTTTCCCGCAGACAGTTTATAGGTGCCAACGAAGGCCCATTCTCCGGAAGTCTGCCCTTCTACTACTATCTCCGATTTGCGAATAATTTTTTCTATAACATTACTCCCGTCAGAAATCCGGATCGTTGTTTGAGTTGATCCTTCTTCCAATATCGGATAATAGAGATAAACGTTGTATTGACCAGCCGTTTGTATATCGGGAGTGTATCGAACAGCTTTAGGAGTATTCCCCTTGCTTTTGTCTAATAAGAAGTCGGCTGCAGGCCCGTAAGAACGGTAGGTGTCCTTGTTTGTTTGCCAATCGCCTTGCAGACTTACGGCTTTTACATTGTCATTATCCACCAGTATTTCCGGCAAGCTGTTGTTTCCTAATGGATTACTTCGTAACAGCCCTTGCAAGCGAGCCCGATCAATTTTCTGAACAGTTACTTGAGAGTCGATGGACATACAGGCAGCTGTTGCTCCGGCCTGTGCCAACACCATAAACACCGGTTCCATACGTATAGAGCCATAGGCGATGTGAGAGGCTGAGAGACAGACGGGTACGATGAGGTTGTTCACTTCCTCTTTCTGTGGTACAATGGCACTGTAGGAGATGGGGTAGGGAGGAAATCCTCCTTTTTCCACGTTGCCTTCGTTTTTTACGAATCCATCTACCACAAGTCGATCACAATTGTGCGAGTCCATAGTATAGGCAGCCCAACCAATAGTGTCGGAACATACTTCGCGTCCCATGCAGTGGTGTTCGGTCATGACCAACTCTCCGATCATTCTGCGTGATTCGCGGATATAAAGTTGGTGGCTCCAGTGATCATTATCCGTCTATTCATCTTTGGGATATCCCCATTTTTTCATGTCGGTACGGATGTTTTCAGGCATACGAGGATCGTTCCCTACAAAGTACAGAAGTCCTTTCGTATAGTCCACATGTTCCTTCCAGATACGCGCTCGCTCTTCATAATTGGCTTCGGGATATCCCCAGTTCATGCTGATCATGTCTGTTGAGAACGGTCCCTTGTTGTTGATGTCGGTTTTCCGGTTAGGCATCAGGCTCCAGATAAAGATGTCGTGTAGTGACTTACGGGGTGATACCTCGTGCAGACGAGCCAGTAGTTCATATTTTTTTGGGTCATAATTCTCAGGCATAGTTATAGGAACCCGATTTTCCGGATTGTCTGTCAACGTGATCCGGAAGTTATAAGCCTGCACTTTCTGATCGCCGGTACCTATTCCCGGAAGTGTCTGTGGATGTATTCCCCATAAGAGTCCACTTTTCGGATCTCCGGGTATCACGTATGGGTCCACATTGTCCCAGAACTGATGCCCTTCCATAAGCTGTACCCCATTGTATGTTTCTTTATATACATCGTTCGATTCCCGCCCTACGGTATATGATACTCCGGCTTTGGCCATTAGATCGCCTTCGTACGAACAGTCCATAAATACTTTTGCTTTGATCGGCTTATTGGTTGCTATGCGCGGATTACTAGAATCTTCCACAATAATACAGCTCAGGGTGTTTCCTGTTTTCTGTACACTATGTAATCTTTTTCCATACCATACCTGTACATTGGCTTCTTCAATATAGCTTTTGAAAGTAGCTTCGGCTACCCCGGGTTCAAAGATCCACTGTTCTAACTTACCGTAGTGGGTGCCCAATCGGCGGTAGAAATTACGTGAAAGCCCTGTGACTACATACTTGTTGCCTATGTCCGTATAACCCAATCCACCGGAACTCATACCTCCCAGGTGATTCCCGGGTTCAATTAGCAATACTTTTTTCCCTGCTTTCTCGGCGGTATAAGCTGCAATAACTCCCGCAGATGTTCCACCATAGATACATATATCGACTTCGATGGCATCTTCCCCTTTTCCTGAACATGCACAATGGATGCAGGCAATGAATAACAATAACGGTGCAATATATTTCATTCTTAATTCTGTTTTAAATGAAAATGTGTACACCTGGATATGGTTAACATACCCAGGCGTACTACTTAATATTCTGATAACCTCTATTAATTACGATTCACAAACACCCAGAACCAACAGGATCCCCAAGCTCCGGCACCCGGTTCAGGACATGCCAGAACAAGCTTGTTCTCTTCCAATTGTACGATGTCGTATTCCAAAACTTCTTTCTTACCTTGATTGGTTAGAATACCGCAGGGAACCGTGACGGTGGTTTTTAGTTTACCCATCGACCACAAGTTAGTGCTTCCTGCCTGATTGAGCTTTTTAGTAAGATCCAACTCAAATTTGCCGGTAGCACTGGTACCGTCAGCTCTGTTTTTGATCATTTTTGATCCGCTCAATGTGAGAGTAAAGCTTGCGCCAAGTCCTTCTCCGGCAGGGGCTACACTGCCCAAATCGCCGACTTTCAATACCCACCAGGCCGGACCTTTATCACTCAGATAGCCTCCGTTGCCAAAGGTACTACTGGTGGTGCGCCAAGTCCATGTTTTGGTGCCTGACCCGCATAACAGACCGTATTGCGGTGGAACGGCAAATGTTAGTTCATCAACAGTGACGTTTAGAGCCTTGGTGATAGCAGAACCATCCGGATTGTAGCCTGTGAACATGATTTCATGTTCTCCCGGTATCACCATCAGGATGCTGTCACTTTGTTTGCGGGTGTTTCCGGTGCCAAAATCCCAGAAAGAAAGTACTGGGCTATGGTTCTCCAGCACGATTTTATTCGAGCGCTTACCATTCAGCATCAGGGGAGTGGCCGATATGTTCAATTGTTCGGCAGTGATTGAGTTGCCGATGGAATCTCTGTCTTCGATGGGTTCGCAAGATACAAATGCTATCCCAAACAACACTAATAATGAATATATTAATTTCTTTTTCATACTGTCTTTTGTTTTCTGTCCTTTGAAAATTACCATCCTAAAAATTCTGCATCGGGAGTTCCCCAGCCTGGGTTTTGTTTCAGCACACCGCCAGAAAGATTGATTTGAGTTTCTGGTATCGGCCAAAATCCTTTGGTAAGGGCATAACGAGCCTTATAACCTCCGCCGAATTCTCCCATTATCGCATCTGCATTTCTGTTCTTTATAGCTATGTGAGATTGTGCAGCCAGTGCATCAGAGGCATTTCCCCAACGCATCAGGTCGTAGTAACGCAGTCCTTCGAAGGCCAACTCCCAACGACGTTCTCTTTTCATGGCATCCAAAGAATAGGCAACAGGGGCAAGTTTTGCCCGGGCTCGTACCCTGTTCAATCCGGTAGCATCCTGTTTCAGTTCTGATTGCATCAATAATACATCGGAAAAGCGGATGAGGACAAGATCTTGCGTGTGGCATAACTGCATTTCGGTAGCAGAAGAACCATCTTTCAGAGAGGCATACGACGGAACCAGATTGCCAGCATCATTCAGAGCTGTGATTGGAATGTATTTCTTTTGCCAGTATCCAGTTTCCTCCATTTGCTTATCTGCCCCCCAAACATATCCACTCAGGGTTTTGACATCAAGAATAGAGGCGGAACGGCGTACATCCGTCGGTTCTGCAAGTGTCCAATCGTTCCAGAGACCAGAGTTAACTGTTCCTGCTCCCCAGCCAGCTCCAAAAGGGAAGGTGTTTTTCTGTCCGTTGTTACTTCTCAATCCGAAATAAACAACAAACTGATTCGAGAAACCGGTACGTTCCCAATTCGCACCAATACCAAACTTGATAGCAAATACGGTTTCTTTGTTGCCATCACCTACCCATAACAGTTTTTCTCCGGAAGGGTGAGTGTAGTTTTTAGCAGTGTATTCATTGGTTTCAGGCCACAGGTTGCGGAAGTCGCTAACCAGATCGTGTCCGCTGTTGGCAATGCAATCGTCTATCCATGCAGTAACCTGATCTTTGGAGACATTTCCGGAGATACCCTGACCTGCTTCACCTCCCAAAGGAAGACTTTCTTTATTATAATATCCTGTATAGAAGAGATAAACACGAGCCATAAGCGCTTCTGCAGCCCATTTGGTAGCATGTCCTGATGCATCGTTTGCTCCCGCATAAGGGGTTGGCGTCATCATTTCGATGGCTTTCTTTAAATCATAAGTGATTTGTGCATAGGTTTGTTCTGCTGGTGTCTGTGGAATATTTTCCGCCACAGTTTTCAGGATCAGCGGAACTTCACCAAATACTTGTGAGAGTTCGAAATAATAGAGGGCGCGCAAAAAATGAACCTCTCCTTTAAAATGGTTCTTTTGTGCCTCACTTTTCCATCCTGAACAGTTGTCTAGAGTCTCTAAAGCCATGTTGGCTCTGAATATACCTCTGTAGCGGGTAGTCCATAAGGTGGCAAAGCGGTCGGTACCCGAATTCATCAAACGGTCGATGGACTGAGTTGCTTTGTCGTTTTCCCCACCACCACCGAAACGGTCGTCGGAAGCAACTTCTGAAATATAGAACGATGTGGCAATAGGTGCAGAGCTTGACATGCTCAGCGAGGTATAGATGGCTGTCAATGCCTGTTCGGCATCTTTCAGTGTCATAGGCCAGTTAGACGTATCCTGTTTGGTCAGATTTTTTGAGTCCAAAAAGTCTTCACAACTGCTCAGGCATACCAGGGCAACAATCAAATATATTATTTTTTTCATGTTCATATTGTATTAGTATTTAATATTTATTCCGATTAAGAATGTACGGGGACTTGGATAGAATCCTAAATCCACACCTGAAGCCCAGGATTTGTCACCACCGTATCCAATTTCGGGATCCATACCTGAGTAATTGGTGAATGTATATAGGTTGTTGACAGCCACATAAAGGCGGGCTTGTGAAAAAGGTAACTTCTTGGATAATTGTTTGAAATCGTATCCGAAGGTCACGTTCTGTATTTTTACATAATCAGCATCTTCTACATAAATATCGGAAATGTATTGCCAGTTAGTATGACCACCGTTAGTAAGGCGAGGCAACCGGTTGGATGTACCTTCTCCGTACCATCTGCCGAAGATATCGGTTGTGTAGTTATTCAGCGGACTGTCAACGAATGAGCGATATGACTTGGCAATTTGGTGTCCGAAGGCTCCGGTAGCATTGGCCGAGAGGTCGAATCCTTTATATTGTAAGCTGAAGTTGAATCCTGCGGTCATGTCCGGGTGCGGGTTGCCAATCATTGTTTTGTCCAGTTCACTAATTTTTCCGTCTCCATTGACATCAACAAAGATCAGGTCACCGGGCTGTGCGCCATCCAGTTTAGCCGGAGTATTAGCGAGTTGGTTCAGATTTTGGAAAACTCCTGCAGTTTTGTATCCCCAGAAGTATCCTACTGGGAATCCTACTTCAGCTCGGTGGATTTCCGGAGTGGAGTGACTCAACAGATTAGCTTCTCCGCGGATAATTTTCTCAGCATTGGCAATCTTGGTCACTTCGTTTTCGTTGTAAGCAATATTGAACCCAACGTTGTAGCGTAGTTTGTCTATTTGATCGTTCCAGTTTAGAGCTGCTTCGAATCCTGTATTTTGGATATTACCACCGTTGATATAAGGAGCATTGGTTCCGTAGGTAGCCAGAATAGGTGCTTGTACAAGCCAGTCCTTAGTGGTTTTTTTGTACCAGTCGAATGTTACTCCCAGCCTGTTTTTGATAAACCGCGAATCAAATCCGATATTGAGCTGTTCGGATGTTTCCCAGGTAACATTTGGGTTGGGTAATATATCGGCGTAGCCTCCTGTTTGTATATTTTGTTTGTTTCCAAAATAGTATCCTCCCATTGTATTGGCGAAAGCGATGGTAGCCAGATATTGGAAATTGGCAATATCGCTGTTACCATTCTGTCCCCAACTGGCGCGGAGTTTTAAGAAATCGAGCCAGCTGGTTGTTGATTCCATGAATGATTCATTGGAGAGGACCCATCCTGCAGAAACGGAAGGGAAATTTCCCCAGCGATGTCCGCGAGCAAAATTGGATGAACCATCCGAACGTAAGCTGACTGTTGCCAGGTACTTTTCGTCCATATTATATATGATACGCCCAAAGAATGAAGCTGTACTTCCTTGTGCCCAAGGTGCTCCGGATACTGATGTATAAAGTTCGGATACTCCTTTGGTATTGCTTAGCCAGGCATGCTCCCAAGATCCGGGGAAAAGCGAGTTGCCATTTTTGCCGCCAACATTGTCTCCCATACCCCATTTGGAAACCGACTGTCCCAGTAAGGTTTCGAATGAGTGTATTTTATTCACCCGGAACTGATAAGTCAGAAGGTTTTCCCATCCCCAGCTGTAACCGGAATGTGCGCTTTGGTTTACAATGTCGGTGGTATTTTGTAAGGTTGTTGACAGGTTGAATACTGGCGTATAATTCCTGTAACTACCCGATGAATTATCGTAGCTGAAGGTCGATTTGAATTTCAGGTCTTTGATTGGCTGAATTTCCAAATAAGCATTTGCCCGAAGTGCGAAATTTTTATTAAGGTTCATGCCTCGTTCATAAACCATGTCGGCAATAGGATTTGCTGTAGATCCCGATAAAGCCCAGGCATCGGCTTCTTTGCTGGGTTGGTCGTAATAACCACCATCCTTGTTATATACAGGCATGAGAGGATTTCCCTTCAACATATTGTTAACATCATTCCAATAGCGATTACCGATCGCAATACCTGAGTTTTGTTTGTGAGTATATGTCAAATGTTCTCCGAATTTAATAATATCCAGATCTTTACTTTTGTAGATGATATGTTCAGAGTTTATCCGGAAGTTATACCGGGTATATTCCGGAGCTACCGGTTTACCCAGGATACCTTCCTGGCTGGTATAAGAGAATCCGATGGATGTCTTCGAAATATCTGTACCTCCGGTGATGTTGATCGCTTGATCTTGAGTTAATGCGTTTTTATTGCGGATTTCATCGAGCCAGTTTGTTCCGTTCCAACTTCCATCCATGATGGCGTTGTACTGATTAGGAACTTCCTTTGCGAAATCATATAAAGCAGTACCGTCATTCCGTCGTGCTTCGTTTACAATTTGCATGTATTCTTTGCCATTTAGAACCGGAGCCATCTTATACACATTTTGCCAGCCCACATATCCATCATAACTAACTTGCATTTTTCCGATTTTTCCCTGTTTGGTAGTTACCAAAATGACACCATTAGCTCCTCGAGAGCCATAGATGGCGGCAGATGCCGCATCTTTTAATACGTCTATAGATTCGATGTCTGAAGGGTTCAAGTTGTTGATATCTCCACCCGAAATACCATCGATAACATACAATGGATTGGAGTTGCCGATAGTACCCAGTCCACGGATCGTTACTTTGAATCCTTCGCCCGGCATACCTGATTTTTGCACTATGTTTACTCCTGGTGATTGACCCTGCAGGGCACCTAATATGCTGTTGGTGCTCAGTTTTTGCAAATCATCTCCGCCTACCTGCACAGTAGCTCCGGTAACCAGCTTTTTCTTTTGTACACCATAGCCGATGACTACAACTTCGTCCAGCAGTTTATCATCTTCACGTAATGTTACCAGAAGTGGGCGTTGAACTCCCGCCTTAATTTCCTGTGCCATGTAGCCAAGATAAGAGAATACCAATACGGCATTGCCATCGGATACTTTAATTGAGAACTTGCCTTCCGAGTTAGTCAGCGTGCCGTTTGTTGTTCCTTTAACCAAGACTCTTACGCCTACCAGAGGCTCCTTGTTCGAATCTTGTACCGTACCTGTCACAGTTTCTTCCTGGACAGCACGTAGGTCGTTCGCATCGTTTGTCCCGGCCCATATTTGCAAACCGGAGACCAAGAATAATGATAAGAATACCAATCTGAGCAGTTGCACGAACTCCTTTTTTTTCTTTACTTGTTTGTTTTTCATACTATTCAATTAGATTGTTATTGGGATATTTATTTTTTACTGAATTTAATAGGAGGATCGACGGTTTGCGGGTGAATTCGATAAAATCGTCGCTGGCCGGATGTCCGGGAATTGGTATATAATAGTGTTCTTCGATGTTCCATGCATTTCTCCAGAAGAGTATATAACTCAATTGTTTTCCTTCAATACCGGGGTAAAGGTATCCGGTAAAATAATTGGCCGCCTTTATACCCTCGAGTCCGGTACTAGTCAGAGCCGGGATCTTTCCATTTGCGGAAGCAAATTTGTCGATTGTGTTGAGGCTGGTTTCCAGATCCTTTTTATATCGAGTCCCTTGTGGATCCTGGTCAAAATATAAAAATAAATCCAGACCCAGTATATCTACGTAGTCATTGCCGGGATAATAATCGGAAAGGACGTCTGCATCAGCCGGTCCATTGACAGAATACGCATAGAGAAGGTGATGGATGTTCTTTGTGTTCCGAAGATAGTTCACGGTTTGTATCCACAGTTTCTTAAATTCTTCAGGTGTACATTGCTGTGAGCTCCACCAACGATCGGAGCGATTGTGTGACATATATGGACGGAAGATAATCGGAATATATTCGCCTTGTTCGCTTTTCAGCTCACAGAGAAACTGTCCAAGACGATCCAGGTACTGTGCAAACTCGTCAGAAACCCCGTCTTTAGGCAGGATCTGTTCTATCATCCCTCTATCTGAAATATCGCTATATAATCCTTGACTCAGCGGATTAGAGGCATGCCAACTGATGGTAGTTATAATGTTCCGCTGGTAAGCTTCTTTTATTTTTTGTTTTATCAGACTGAAGGGAATAGAGTCTATGTTTACTTCTGATCCGGTTTCAATACCACCAATATCATATCCTACTATAGCCGGGTATTCGCCACATACTCTTTTTACATCCGACCATCCTTTTTCATTGTACCATGTATTACCATAGATCAGGTCATCCTGATGTCCGATCAGTGCACCCTCCAGGCGTATGTTATGCAGAAAGGAATTGAGTTCTTGTGTTTTTGCAGTTGCTTTCCTGTCGGAGGCCGAATATATCTTCATGTTTTCCGTATCGGAAGTATGGGGCTGTGTACAGGAGACTACAAGTATTCCACAAATGATTACCAGCTTGATATACCTATATAATATATGTGTGGTGTCTGTCATAATAGTGCGACTTGAATTGTTTTTGTGATGTTGCAAAGATAATATGGGTTGTTTTAGTGTGTATGCTTGAATGAGTTAATTTCTATCGTATATGAGGATTGATTTGCATAAATGTAGATAGATTATGCGTAAATGTAGCATTGTTGTGTTAATGTTGCTTATTTCTGAAAAAATATATTAAATTTGCTGCATCCTATTTTATGAAGAACACCATGCGTAAGGTTGTTTACCTGTTTTTCTTTTTATATATTTCCTGTGTTTTTGCTAAAGCAGATACAGGAATATTTCTTAGTCACATCAATAAATCAATCAACAGTCATATTCACCGGATCTATCAGGATCGAACAGGTCATATTTGGATATGTACAGACAATGGTTTGAGTAAGTTCAATGGGACGAGTGTGAAAACCTATTCCCATATTTATGGAGATTCCACGTCTTTGATGACAAATTCCGTACTGACTGTCTTAGAAGACCGAAAAGGTAATTTCTGGGTAGGGACTACCGAAGGTTTGCAGCATTTTGATCGCAGGACGGAGAAATTTAAAACGATAAAATTTACTTATCCTTATATAAAAGATTTTTCGTACATCAATTGTATAATTGAAGACCGTTCGGGAAATATTTGGATTTCTACCAGTCGCGCAGGGGCGATCTGTCTCAAAGCAGAAACCTTTCAGCCCACCTATTACATGCCTACAAACAGTAATATATGCAGTAATAAGATTAACTCCATCTTTGAAGATAAGTATGGTAGTATTTGGATTGGGTCGCACGATAAGGGAGTCAGTGTGCTGAACCGGGAGAATAATGTGATTGTAAATTATGCCAGTGATTCGTCTAATCCGAATTCACTTTCAAGCAATAAGATATTTACTATCACAGATACACCTGATGGCAATATTCTTATCGGATCCATTGATTCGGGAATCGACCTGTTCGACTTTTCAACTAGGCAGATCATTCGTAAATACATACCAAGAGGAGAGCGGGTGTTTACCTTGATGAACGACCGGAAAAGGGAGTTGTGGATTGGTACCGATGGAGGAGGACTGAAGCGTTACAATTATCAGACTAAGAAGACAACTGATTTTGAACCTTTTTCCACAGGGATTGATATGCGTGGAACAAAAATTCATAGCATTATTGAAGACCAAAAGGGTAATATATGGCTGGCTCTGTTTCAGAAAGGAATTCTCATGATTCCATCCCATGGACAAGTATTTCAGACTATGGGATTCAATCCGTTTTACTCGGAAAGGAATATCGGTTCGGAATGTGTGTTGTGTATGACCGTGGACAAGGATGGTGACTGTTGGATGGGAACGGATGGCGATGGTATATACCGGCTCGACAAAGCCAAACGGATTAAACAGCACTACAAGAACCTTGGACTGAAAGCGAAGAATGTGGTGGCTATCTTCCAGGACTCACAGAAACGTATCTGGGCAGGGACTTATCTTTCAGGACTATACAGGATTATGCCAGGTGGGAATGCATTCACTCCTGAAGAGATTGTGACCAACGGACAGGGAATCACGGATATTAACTTTATCACGGAAGATAGGCAAGGAAATCTTTGGCTTGGAACTAACAGTGATGGAGTATGTATTTATAATCCTGATACCAAACAGGTATCGTGGCTGAAGCATGATATCCTGAAAACAGAAGGCCAATTGCTAAGTAACTCTATTCATGGTATTAGCATAGCACGTAACGACAAGATATGGATTAGTACCAGTAGCGTCGGATTGAGTTGCTATGATCCTTCTTCCCGGAGTTTTACTGATTATACGGTAGCAAGTGTGGGACTAAGCAATGATTGTATCAATACTGTAGCAGAAGATGCCAAGGGTAATTTATGGGTGGGCACGAAGGCGGGCCTCAACTATATAGATACATCAACTGGAAAAGTAGAGCATATTTATACAAAAGCCGATGGATTACCTGATATGTCGGTCAATAGCCTAGAAATAGACAAGGAAAATAATCTTTGGATCAGTACGAGTATGGGATTGGCTTTCTTTGATGTAAATACGAAGGAATTTACGAGTTACAGTATTTCGGAAGGAAACCTGAATGGCGAATTTAAACGATGGGCGCATTGTCAGTCGGAAACAGGGGAGGTCTTCTTCGGCGGGGTCGGTGGAATCGTATCCTTTTTCCCGTTTAAGAACCAGCTATCGAACTCGTTGTTAAATTTGGTATTTACTGATTTGTATGTCTATAGTGAACGAATGGAAGTTACTCCGGAAAAAGAATCTATCCTGAAAGATCATATAGACAATACTCAAACGCTTATTTTCGATCACAGCATCAAAAGTTTCTCTATTGGCTTTTGTGCTGTGGAGTACAATGATCCGGAAAAGGTGATTTATCAGATCAAAATGGATGGCTTTGATAATACATGGAAAACGATTCCATTGGGAAGCCGGCTGGCAACTTATACCAATCTGCCTTCTGGTAAATATACTTTTCGGGTTCGTGCTTTATTGCCGGGAACGGAACCTTTGGAGCGGAGTTTGCTGATAGTCATTCATCCTCCTTTGTGGTTGACATGGTGGGCCATCACCATCTATGTGCTTTGTATCGCAGGATTAGGATATTATATGTACTGGCAGTTTCGAAAGAGGGAATGGAAAAAGAAGGAGAATATGCTCCGAGCGAACGAAGCTCGTATTATGCAGTCGAAATTGCAGTTTTTTACTGATATATCACATGAAATCCGTACACCCCTCACTTTGATCCTGGCTCCTGTGGAACAGTTAGCCAAAGGTGAAGATAATCCGAAGGTACTGAGTATCTACAAGCTCATTATCCAAAACGGGCAACGTATCCTGAGATTGATTAACCAAACCATGGATATGCGTCGCATTGATCGGGGGCAAGTGCAACTGAATACCGAAGTTACCGATGTACAGGTGTTTATCCGGAATATTTCTTCTTCTTTTGAGTATATTTCCCGCGAAAAAGGAGTGGAATTTTTATTAAATATCAACGAGGATATTCCACCAATGTGGCTTGATCAGGATATTATGGATAAGGTGTTGGTTAATGTGATATCAAATGCTTTCAAATATACTCCTGAGGGAGGGCGTATAGAGCTGGTTGCTTGTGTACAAAAAAATGAACTATCTATAGAAGTTTCCGATACGGGAGTGGGCATCCCGAAAGAACAGCGAAAATCGGTGTTCAGTCGTTTCTACCGGATACAGAACGATAAGAATAAGACCGCAGGTACAGGAATTGGTCTCCACATCGCTTTAAGTCTTCTGGAGATACACCGGGGGCATATCTACATCGATGATACCGATACAGGTATCGGAACCCGTTTTGTGATACGGATACCGGTTAACGACCCACTTCTGAAACCACAGGCAGACAGACAACAGGAAAAAGAGCATAGCCGAAGTCTTTCTGCCCAGGATTCTTTCTTGCTACTTGATAAAATGGAATTGTCTGTAGAAAAGAAGATTCCCAATAATCGTCGGAAGTACAAACTCTTGATTGTAGAAGATGATAAGGGTATCCGCAAATATTTATTGGAGATTTTGAGAGAAGAATACGTCATTCTGGAAGCAGAGAACGGACGTATTGGCCTAGAAATGGCCATGAAAGAGATGCCGGATTGTATTATTTCCGATTTGATGATGCCCGAGATGGATGGCTTGGAAATGTGCCGGAAAATAAAGACAAATGAAAAGATCTGCCAAATTCCGGTCATTATTCTCACCGCAAAGACTACCATGGAAGACCGTATCGAAGGATTACAGGTAGGAGCGGATTCATATATACCTAAGCCTTTCAATGTAGAACACCTGAAGACAAGGATCTCTAAACTAATAGAGTTACGCACACTCATGACAGGCAAACTGAGAGGGAAGCTTGAACCTGAAGGCCAGGAAGAGGTGAAATCATACGACGATATTTTTCTGAAAAAGCTGGAGACTATCGTGCGTGAACGGATTGCCGATTCGGAACTAACTGTTGAAACTATCAGCCGGGAGATGGGGATCAGCCGCTCGCATTTCCAAAGGAAACTGAAACTGCTGACCACGCAAAATCCCAGTGAATACATCAAGATAGCCAGACTGAGACATGCAGCCTGGTTGTTGACTGCCAAAAAGCTTACCATCTCTGAGGTGACGTATGCGACAGGTTTCTCTTCTTTATCGCATTTTTCCAATAGTTTTAAAGAGTTCTATGGGATGTCGCCAACAAAATATACAGAGGTCAGCTGATTTCTTTAAATGCTCTTATTCCAATTTTTTCCAGACTTCACTCAATTTGCGCATACCATCAGCAACAGTGCCTGTGATACGCATTTCGTTTCCTTTAATTTCTATGACAAAAGTTGATTTTGTATTTGGCAAGTCTTTTATATTTGAAAACTCGATAGTCTCATAATACTGACTCCCATTGAGCTTATAAGTGCCTCCGACTATTCGCAGAGCAACACCTTTTCTGTCGTATGTGATCGCACAAAAATGAGTTCCGTTAAACTGTTTCTGATATAAAAGAGGACTGTCTTCAGCAACTACCTGCATAGGCTCATTACCATCCTGAGAAGAGACTAACACCCATGTACCTGTTAGCTTGGACTGATCTAAGTTTTCATTTGCTTTTGTATCCGTGATGAAAAGCAAAAGGGCTAAGAGAATGAATACTTTTGTTTTCATGGCAATAAATGTGTAAAATTGATACTAATCCCAATAATGATCTTGCACAAATATAACAAAAATAAAAGAATATCTGATGAAATTTATTGAGTATTTTTATGTGTTTTTTTATTTTTTTAAACTACAAAGACACGAAGTTCAAATGTGAACTTCGTGTCTTTGCATCTTTGTGTTGAAAAAGTTATTTCAGTTCCTTCAGTAATTCCTGAACAGCTTTAGCTAATTGTTCGTCTTCTCCTTTTACAATCTTGTCAGGAGAGTTTGCTACTTTAAAATCCGGTTCTAATTGTTTGTTTTCCAGATAACTACCGTCTGGTAGCTGGTAGCCTACGATTGGAATACCAAAGATAAGAGTTGGGTCTTGCAGGTTTTCCCAGGAAACGCTGGTCATAGTTCCCGGAACAGGCATACCTACCAATTTTCCGATACCTGTATGTTTGTAAACCCATGGAGTACCGTGAGCATTGGAATAACAGGCTTCGTTCATTACCATGATTGATGGTTTATTCCAACGGCGGCTGGGCATGTCGCAGGTTTCTTGTCCACGGACAACTTGTGTAAAATATTTCTTTCCACTGAATAATACTTCGATATCTTCATGCAAGCGTCCTCCTCCATTAAAACGGATGTCAATAACAATGGCTTCCTTGTTGTTGAATTTTCCGAGTATATCAGAGTAAATTGTACGGAAACTGGGATCTCCCATGCTTTGAATATGAACATAGCCTAAGCGTCCGTTAGAAAGACGTTCTACATCAGCTTCACGTTGTTTTACCCAGCGATCATAAAGCAGGTCGGTAAGTTGGCTTGATGAAATAGGCTTGATGACTTCTTCCCATCGTTCATTTGTGGTAGGATTGTATAAAGAAATGAGCGTGTTCTTACCCGCTTTTTTATTCAATAATGGGAAATAATCCATTCCTGGAGTGATTTTGATTCCGTCAATCATTTCGATGATGCATCCGGATTTTACTTTACTTTCGGCATTGTCGAACGGACCTTTTTCAATCACCTCATCGATCAGTAAACCGTCTTTAGCATAGTTCCAGGAGAAGAATAAGCCTAATTGAGCGGTAGCATCAGGGTTTTGTGGTACACCACGATAGCGTCCACCTGTATGTGAAACGTTCAATTCTCCAAGAATTTCGCTTAATAATTCGGCAAAATCATAGTTGTTGTTGATATGAGGTAGAAAACGGGAATAGGCTTTTTTCATCAAAGGCCAGTCCACACCGTGCATATTTTTATCATAAAAACGTTTTTCTTCTTGCATACAAACATGGTCAAACATATATTGACGTTCGGCAGGCAGATTGACATCCATTTCGGCTTGCGGAGTAATGATCGTTTTCTTGGCATCTGCTATTCCTATCTTTTGAGTACTCATTCCCAAGAGGAAGATGTTTTTACCATCTTTATCTAATAGCAAAGACCCCGAACCTGCGGCTTTTGAAACGATTTTTGTTTCTTTTGTTCTGCAATCGAGTTGCCATAAATCGTAACCTTTCTCAAAAGAAGCCAGATAGAATAATTTGTCGCCTTCCGGAGTCAGGATGGCATCAGCCATTAGAGATGAATTTGGTGTCAGACGGACAATCCTGTCTTCGATACCTTTCAACTCAATCTTGACGGATTTGTCATCTTTTTTCTTTTCGTCTTCTTTTTTATCAGCAGATTTTTCCTCTTTTTTATCCTCTTTTGCTGCTGTTGTTTTTTTCTTTTCTTTTGCTTTCTCTTCTTCTTTCAACAATTTGTAATCATCTTCACTCAGAATGAATTTATCATACGATTCCTGGTTCAGAAATATGATCATCGCATCTTCTAAAGAACCCCATGAAGCATGACTGCGCATACCATAACGTTCTGATGTGAAAAGGATGGCGTTTCCACCCATTACCCAATGTGCATGAGAACTGGTATATCCGCTATATGTCAAATTAGTGATTGTTCCACCTTGAGAACTTACTAAACCAATATCGCTGTAAGGCATGTGTTTGTTCGGACAATAAGAGATTGTAAACCATTTTCCATCGGGCGACCAGTCATAATCGATAAAACCGGAGCTGTCGAGGTTGCCTGAACCATCGGTAATTTGCCTTGTCTTTTTCGTAGCGATGTTATAGACCATTAATTTGTTCCGGTCTTGGATGAACGAGATCTCTTTTCCATCAGGGGAGAACAGAGGCAGGCTACGTTCAATGTTGTCCGATTTGAAAAGCGGTTCTTCTTTAAGAATTGTAGAGCTGAAGAAATACAAATCATCTTCACGTCCTGTTTTTACGGTATAGAGGCTCCAGATACCATCGCGTTCACTGGCATATACCAAAGTCTTTCCATCAGGAGAGAAGCTGGGGTAATTATCCTGAGCAGGAGTCTCTGTGATACGTTTAGTATATTTGTAATCAACGGAAGAAACGAAAATTTCGCCACGCATTACAAAAGCAACTTGTTTTCCATCAGGGGAAACTGCGCGTCCGTAAGCTCCACGACCCAGAGTCAATGTATTGTTGTCTTTGTTTTCTCCGATAATGTCTATTTTTATTTTTTGAGCCTTACCATTGGTGGCTTGAGTATAAATTTCGCCATCATAGAAATAGCATAAAGTACCATTATTTGCGATGCTAAGAAAACGTACCGGATGAGTTTTGAAAGAGCTGATTTGTTTTACTTGTTTAGGATCATTTATAGGAAAAGAATGCACATTGTATGTTCCGGAACGCTCACTAAGAAAATAGACTGTGTTGTTATCCGGACTGAAGACCGGGTTGGTATCTTCTCCCGGATCTGAGATTAATTCCTGATATTTACCGGTTTGCAGGTCATAAGTCCAGATATTACGAGTGACAGCTGATTTATGATGTTTCCTGAATCTGTCTTCCTGACCTTTGCGATCCTGATAGATAAATTTTTTGCCGTCTTTGGTGAAACAAATATTTTCGGCAGCAACAGCCATAATTTGTTCCGGACGGTCTCCATTCACAGGAACTTTGTAGAGTTCACTCATTACTCCGGAAGGGAAAGCAGCGCTGGCAGCTGGAGCTTGTATTTTTGCTCCAAAGAATATATATTTTCCGTCAGGAGAAAAAGAATATGGAGCTTCTGAACTGGAATAAGTAGTAAGCCTTTTTACATTTCCACCTTCGGTAGAAACTAGAAAAATATCAAAATTACCATAACGATCACTCGCAAAAGCAATGTTTTTTCCATCGGGCGACCATACCGGCATGTAGTCATATGCTTCGTGCATAGTGACTTGTTTAGCTTCTCCTCCGGTTGAGGCTACTTTATAAATATCTCCTTTGTAGGAAAAAGCAATTTCCTTTCCATCCGGCGATATTGCGGGATAGCGCATCCAGAGGGGTGTTTCAGCAAAACTGTATAAAGGTAACAGTAATAATAAAAGAATAGAATAAATCGTTTTCATTGTGCGGTATTTAAAATTTTCACGAAGTTAAGGTTTTTTAGTTGAAATTTAATAAAATTCTTATATTTACAGACAAAATTCGATCATTACGGGAATATGAGAACTTTATATACACGATATACATTGTTGTTGTTTATACTAGGGATTAATATTTGTGCGCAAAATGTTGAAGATCAGCCTTTAAGATTAGATAGTCTTCTTGTTGTACACAAGAATATGTATTTCTATCAATCTCCGACTATCGGTCATGCTGATAGTGTTTTTCATAGGGTAGAACATATTTATCTTTATTTCGATACCGATTCCATCTGCCGGCAGTTTATCCGTAAAGGAGGATTTAATGCAATTCCTGATGAAATGGATTACCTCTACTATGCTGTAATGACGGAGATGACTCCGGAGAGAACTACACTTGAGATCGATAAAATGGAAAAAGTTGCCCTGGAATATAAATCGCAGCCCTTGATGCGTGAAATCGAATTTCGACGGGCTGCAAGTTTACCTGACCAGACAAAAGAACAATTTGAATCCCGGTTGAATCGCTTGCACGAACTTCAGGGTAAAGCTGAGGAACGTAGGGATACTCTCCTACAGATCAGGATTATGGAAACTATCCTTACACAATTGAGATATGGAAACCGCTCGTCAGAAATGTTGGAAGAGGCTGCCCGCATTACAAAAATCCTGGATCAAGTTACAGATAAACAATATGTTGCCCGTCGGCACCTGTATTTTTTTATAGGAGAAATATTCTATCAATACGGAGATTATGAACAAGCTATTCCACTCCTGGAAAAAGCATTGAAAAATGCAGGTCATTTTTTTGAACGATCCAATCTGAGCGCTCGTAACGATTTGGGGCTATATTACAGGGGGCAAGGAAATCTTGATTTATCGGACAGTTATTTCCGTTCCATGCTTGAAAGTCCCGACCAGGTTAAATACCGTGGCGAATACGATGCCATTGCGATTTGTAATCTGGGAAAAAACAACCAGATCCGAAAAGATTACAAAAAGTCGAAAATCTTGCTGGAGAAGGGATTGCCTGTGATGATCGATTTCAAGGACTATTCCTTTATTGCTAGTGTTTTTATTTCTTTGGGAGATTGTTATCTGATAGAGGATAACCTGTTGAAAACAAAATTTATGATCGATTCAGCCCGGCAATACATCAATCTTTACCAGATATATAACCTGAATCTTGAACTTTTTCCTTTGATGAGCCGGTATTATGCAGCGACAGGTGATATGGAGTTAAGTATGGCTTACTTGGATTCTACTGTGGCTCAAAATAAAGAATACCAGAAGCAATACAATATTTCACATATTTTTCATGTGGAGAAAAAGTTGTTCGAAGCTGAAAAACAGGCTAAAGAGGAACAATTAGCATCAGAGAAACTGAAAAAAGAAGCGTATCGTAATCTGTTACTGTCTTTACTGATATTATTTTTAACTGCTGCAACTTTTTATGTTTCATATGTCCGGTTACGTGAGCGGAAAAATCACGCCCTCTACAAGCGTATTATGGAAGAAAATCGCATGCAGGTTCAGTTGTTGGAAACGAAACGATTGCTTATGCAGTCCCAAAAGGATCAATTGCCGGATTCCACTGTTCTGGTACAAGATAACGGTATGGTTTATAATAATGGAAACAATATTATACAACGCCTGGAAGAGTTGATGCAGGCAGGATTCCTCTTTTCAGATTCGTCCCTTACCCGTAAAACATTAGCCGAACGACTGAATACGAACGAAAATTATCTGACAACGGCTATTCGTAACGAATACAATGGGAAGACATTCAGTGAATACATAAACTCACAACGGTTGATGTACTCACATCAGCTCTTGGTAAACAGTCCCGAACTCTCTATTAAAGAAATTACCGATAAATCCGGTTTTTCTTCCTATAAATACTTTCACAAACTGTTCCGCGAAGAATTCGGAATGTCTCCTTCGGAATTCAGGAAAATGACGTAATACCGAAATCCTCATCTAACCAGTAGATCATTGGACGAAAAGGTTAATTTTAAGTTAATTATTGTTAAAATAAAGGCAATTCCTAATAGTAGATATTATTCTCCTAATAGTGGATATTGCCTTGTTGCTCTTTTATAAAGGGTGAATTATATTTGCAGAGTAAAAGGTGGCTTTGGATTATCTAAGGAACGAATAATTATATTGATAGTAATAATTAATATTTATTATATTATGAAAAATACATACTTTAGGAGATCTGACCAATATGATAATGGTAAGAGGCCAAACATTGCAGCCAATGTGCATGGACAAGTGATAGAAGTCCATGAATCGGATGGTACCTTGTTTAATTTATGGTCGCATGCAGGGAAAATAGATGATAAAACAATAAACAGTGTTGTATGCGGAAAACATATAGTTTTTCCAAACAGCAGTTTTAAATATGATAATGGGAAAACACCGGCATGTGCATTAAACGATCAAGGTATTGCTGTGGAAATTCATCAGTCAGAAAATCGTTTTTCCCCGTGCCTTTGCTATCATATAAGTAATTATGAAGAAATTCAAGGACACAAATGGAGAGATAGTCATGGACTACATAACGGAGAGGCACCCGATATAGCTCTAAGCAATCAAATTAACCATTATTCTATTGTTGTAGCGGTTTATAAAGATGGTGCAAAGTTATTTTACAGCATGGGAACCATTAAAGGTACCGAACAGCAAGTAGAGTGGATCGATGAAAAAAAAGAATATACCGGTAGCGGTAATAATCCTTCTATTGCCATAAGGCGCAATTTCAACAACAATATGACTTATGCTGTGGGAGCCTACGAAGCAGGTGGGGTCATTTATGCTCATCTTTGGGAACTAAAATTTAATAACAACAATAAAGCAGAGGTAATTTTTAAAGCCCGTGATATTTTCGTGGCACAGGGTACTTTCCCATCTGTTGATATTTCAAATGAAGGCGAAATAGTAATACTTTTTAGACAAGCTGAAAGACTTTATTCCCATACAGGTAAAATAGATTATACAAACGATAATATTATTTGGAATACTGAAAGATATGTCACTTTCGAATCAGGGATAGATCCCTCTGTTGCCATTGCGGGGGATTATGTAGTGCAAATACATCGTTCAGAAGTGCTTCAGCATTTATATTATTCTATAGGAGAGTTTATTGAAAAGCAGCCTGTATGGATGAAGCAAATCAAAGATGACAGAAATATATGCTCAATAAACCTGCCCGGCACACATGATACTTGTACATTCACATCAGGAGTTCCCGGAGTTCGAACACAAAACCATGATTTAATGTCCCAGCTTGAAATGGGAGTCCGTTTTATTGATATCCGGTGCAGACATTTTCATAATATTTTCACCATTCATCATGGAGATTTCTTTTTAGGTATGGATTTTAGGTCTGTTATGTTTACATGCCTTTCCTTTTTAAAACAAAACCCTACTGAAACTATCCTAATGGTGATCAAGGAAGAACATACAAGCGAAGGATGTACCCGTTCATTTGAAGAAACTTTCAGAAGTGAATATTTTGATAATATAAAAGATAAATGGCTTGTAAAAAATAGTATTCCCACTTTAGGTGAAGCCAGAGGGAAAATTGTTTTGTTAAGACGATTTCCTCTTGCCCAATCAAATACATTGGGTTTGGATTTATCTGATTGGAAAGACGATTGTATTTTTGAGACAAAAAGCGTAAAAGCAAAAATACAAGATAATTATAAAGCAAACAGGGACGAAAAATTAGGTAAAGTTAATCTAATTATAGACGAAGCCATAGATAAAAACCATGATTACCTTTACTTGAATTTTTCCAGCATACAAGGTGCCCCTGAAGCATATGCCTCCTTCTTAAATCCAAGAGTTAATGAAAAAATAAACTCATCAAGAGGCAGATTTGGAGTTATTGCTATGGATTTTATCAATCCGATATATGCCCATGATATTATATGTACAAATTTCAAAAAATAATCGATATGAAAACAAAAATAATCATAACTTTGACACTTCTGTTTATTTCTTGCCACATTTCCCATGCTCAACATTTTGCTTCCAATCTGCCTGATTCTATTGCAAAAAAAACATGCGGCGTTGGAGAGTGGATAATGGTGGTTTATACAGGAGAACTAAATAGTGATTCGCAGGGATATACGGCAGAACTTCAGTATAAGCCAGAGGCCGGTGCAAGTTGGCAAGCATCAGGAATTACAATCACAAAAATAGTAGATATTATGGGACCTAATCGAAATGTTAGCTGTAAATACTTAGCTACTTCTACTACCCCCACCGGCTACTACCGCTATAAGATTACTTATACACCTACCGGAGCCGAAATCTTTTCCAACGAATGCCTGTATTACAAAGAGACAAGGCTGGAGATTGTAACGCAACCTATTGGAGGCGAGTATGGTTCTATTACAGGATTTACCGTAAAAGTCAATGCTTTTGGTAATAACATCTGTAGTGATTTATACTTCAGGATTCGATGGTATCGGATAGTGAATGGTATAACACAAGATGTCTACATGAATTGGATATCCGTTAATTTAGATCAAAATTATCCTCTTACAATGCTATCAGGTGATCCGAATACATCCTGTGCAGGAAAGTATTTTGCCAAGGTGTTTTTTGACGGAGCCGGCTATGAAGATGTTTTTGTATATACCGATACGGTAGAAGTTACACCCAAGCCCCTTACCGTTACCGGCCTGACCATTGCCGGTAAAGTATATAATGGCAATACCACAGCCGGCTTGGGTAATAGAGGAATTTTAGACGGTATAATAAACGGCGATGAGGTGAGCATCGTTTCAGCAAACGTAGTGGCAAATTTCGATACGAAAAATGTGGTTCCGGGATATAGCAAACCTGTTACCATTTCTGCCCTGCCACTCACCGGAGCCAATGCCAATATGTATACGATCACACCACCCACCGGATTAACGGCTAATATTACTCCAAAAACACTTACCGTTACAGACCTGACCATTGCAGGTAAAGTATATGATGGAAATACCACAGCGACTGTAAGCAATTTGGGGACGCTGCAAGGTATTGAGGGTAGTGATGTGGTAAGCATTAATCAAACCGGTGTCGTCGCCAATTTCAACGATAAAAATGTGGGAACAAGTAAGCCGGTTACCATTTCTGCCTTACCTCTTATCGGCGCTGATGCCGGTAACTACCTGATTACTATTCCAGCTGGACTGACAGCAGGTATTGTCCCGTTTGCCGTTACTGTTACTGCCGATCCAAAAAGCAAAACTTATGGCGAGGCTGATCCGGCATTGACATGTAGTGTTAACCCAGCTTTAGTTCAAGGCGATGCGTTCAGCGGTACATTAGCTCGTGTGCCTGGAGAAGCCGGAGGTCAATACGAGATTTTGCAGAATACATTGGCTTTAAGCAGTAACTATACATTAAATTATGTTAAAAGTTATTTGAATATTTATTATGTTCCTACTAAAATTATCGTTCAACCGCAAGATGCTTCTATTTGTAAAGGCGATTCTCATAAGTTTAGTGTTGAAGCAGATGGAATGAACCTTACTTACCAATGGTATAAAGGACGTAGTGTGATTCCTGGAGCCAATTCGAATACGTTGCAGATATCCAATGCAACTTCAGCCGATTATGAGTTGTACTTTGTGGAAGTATCCGGAGCTGATAAACAAACACTGATTAGTGAAACGGCCAGATTGTGGGTGGCAGAACCATTGCCTGCGAGTCTTAGCTTCAAGACTAATCTTACCCCGGCGGTTACAGGACAATCTTACCAGATAGGATTGAACGGATATCCTGATGTGACGAAATATACCTGGTCGTATTCCAAAGCGGGAGCTACTTTTGAAAAGACAGAAACCACTGCAAATTCAACTACTGTTCGTTTTTCAACGGAAGCCGTAGGAGCGGGAGTACTTTCTGTTGAATTGGCTCATGTCTGCGGGACACGTTCTGCGAGTCAGGACGTAACCGTCCAATATCCAACAGGTATTGATGAATTGAAACTGGAAAATCTGAAAATATTCCCGAATCCATTCCGTAATGAGGTTCATATTCAGGGAGCTGAAGGCTGTAACCTAAAGGTTATGAATACTTCGGGAGCTGTTGTTCTCTCTGGAAAACGGATAAATTCTGATGAAATTATTCAAACGGGATATCTGCCGGAAGGAGTTTATCTGTTCCGGTTGGAAAAAGACGGAAAGGTAATGATTGTGAAGGGAATGAAAAAATAATTGAGAATTGAGAATTGAGAATGAATTCGTGCGTAAGCCCATTCTCAATTCTCAATTCTTAATTCTCACAAAGTGATCTTCAGCCCTTCTCCGGTATTCACCATAATTTTGTCGCTAAAAGAGATCATTACTTTTTGTCCGTTTTGCTTAACCTGTGCAGCAACCGGTTTTCCGGCAACAGTTACAGTTGCAGATTTATAAGACTTGCCTTTCGGTGCATCTACGCTGAAATTTTTCAATTGGACTTTTCCGTATTTAACGTTAAGGTCACAATTCATTTTACCACCAGATTGTTGTTGCGAATAAGTACCCCAACCCTCAGCTGCTGTAAACGGAGCTTTGAAATTATCGGCACCCCATTTTGGAGCGAATCGCATATAGCCTTTGGGGCCATGATATTCAAAACCACAGGCGGTAATAAATGCTCCGTAACTGGCCATTGCTCGGGCGTAATGGTCGCTACATTCTATTTCGTTGAAAGGATTACGTTTAGCAGCGTTATAACGGTCGTGGATTGCCCGGACCATGACCATACCTTCATCTGTCATTCCTTCGGCTATCATGTGTGCAGCAACCTGATATTCAAATCCACTCATACATTCGTGGAAATATCCCATTTGCCATGTTACATTATCTCCATAAGGCTTAGGTTCGTTTTTGGGATTAGTGTTCATAATCATACCGCCTTCACCTGGAAGAGCATAAGGGCGACCGCCTTGGTTGACCGCAATATATGGGCCGACATCAGGCGTGAAATTGTATTTCCATAGCGAACGTAAAGCCGAGCGAACTTTATTCTTATCCTGAATATATCCTAATCCTAACTGATGAGCCCATGCCTGCCCTAATACCTGATCGATATGGGATGTGTTGTATGATCCTAATTTTGCGCGACCTTTTTCCTTGTCAGGTCTGTGAATATAATATTCACCGTTGAACAAATATTTATCCATGTTTTTACTCCCTTTTTTTACATAATCGGCGCATGTTTTTGCAAATTCGGTATCCCCGGCTTCAATAGCCATTTCTTCAGCAGCTCTTACACTGGAAATACATATTCCTACAATCCAGGCGATTTCACCATCCCAAACGGCATCCAGGGTATTTTCCATTGGAGTATCTTCCATGCCGTCACCGTTTTTATCCTGATTGATAATGAATTGTGTTGCCTTTTTTATTTTAGGCCAGTTACGCTTCAAGAATGAATCGTCGGCACTCATTTGATGTTCACGGTAACAACGGAGCACTGTTCCAGCCTGCCCGTCGATGGCCGGACGACTTTCCATTTCTGCCCGGAAAATAATTCCACCATCTTCCTTCATAGCGATTCCAAGTTCTGAGCGTTCTCTGCAATCACGTTCCAGAGCTGGGAAAATCCGTCCCATAGCCTGTGCGTATTGCCAAACGTGCGTACAGGTTCCCGGACAAGCTCCGACACCTTCCCATGCCCAAAAACGCCCACTGTTGAATTGGTGGCAATTGGTTGTAGCTAAGGTGTTTATGTTTAAAAATGTGCGCTCCAAAAACCAGTGAGGAAGGGTAGATTCCTGCCAGGTTTCTTTCCATAACCGGGATGTAGAAGACAATCGTTCGAAGTAAGTTTGCACATATTTTGCAACATCCAAAGCATTTTGGAAACGGTTCTGATAAGAACGTCCTCTGTCTTTGATCTGAGCCGGATAAATTTTTAGATTAGGGAAATTCCATGATATAATGAAATTAGATTGTAGAGTGGAGTTTGCTGATATGTTCAGATCTGTTTGAACACCTCCAATGAGAGGTTCCTGCACAGGTTTGGAATATTTTTCGATTTCTTTTTGTCCGAAGCAGTCGGCAGGGATGCTCAGATCGAGACTACTGTATGCTTTTGCTTTATTGTCTAAAACAGCGATACACATTGTTCCGTAATCAGGGTTTTCTTCTAATTTTTTATTATTTTTTTTCAGGATAGGCAAGCTTTCGGCTACTGCAGTTAATATTCCTTCTTTTAGTATTTCATTCTCTCTGCGACAAAAATTAGGATCAGCCGAATGAATGCCGGTTTTATTCTCTAAGTATCCTAGGATTGAAGTTTTTAGATTGTTATTTCCTTTGTTTTTTATAGAAAAGGAAAGAATTGTTACCGGAAGGGCAGAATCTTTTTCATCTAAAGGAATAAAAGGGGAATAGGCTTCTAAAACAACTTCTGCGGGGAGGTTCTTGTCTAAATAATGGATTGTTCCGATAGGATAGGTGGCTTCAAATGCGATTTCATCCCAGTCTTTTTCTTCCAGGGATTTATAGATTGTTTTTCCGTTGTATTCGAATTTGAGGATAAATCCTTGTTGCAATGGGCGAATATCTTTTGACGGTTCGACATAATTAGCGCCATCGCGTGAACGAACATATTTGTCGTGAGTTGTTTTACCTCCGGTCCAGTTTACAATTTTAGCTTCGATACCTTCTTGGTTTTCATTGAAAATATCCCACAACCATAGCCGTCCGTCTCCTCCAAGATAAACTCCACCGGCCATAATGCCTCCAACAGGCATGCCGATATATTGTAACTCATTTTTCGATTTTAGATAGGTTGTGGGCGTTCCTCTTTCGTAGAGTGATTTCACCCATTGATGCTTCAGGTTTTTGTTGACCGGGATTAGATTTTGTGCATACAGACAACTGTACATCAATAATAAAAATAATACAGTCAGAGAACGACGTCGTTTTCTCATTTTCATATTAACTGGAATTTTAAGAGTATGATAGGTTATTAAGCTTGCTTGATATTTTTTTTCTGCATATTGTTGATTGCAGACATTAGGATGTAGGCAAGTATGCAGAGGCTAACTCCAAATAGTTGGAAAAAAATAACAAGAAATATTGTTAATACGATCAGAATGTATTGCATTTGGTTTCCTTTCCAACCGTAACTTTTGAATTTTAATGAAAACATTGGAAGCTCAGAGACCATTAACAGGCAAAATACAATGACAAAACAGATGATAAAGATGCTTAATCCCCACCCATTTGTAAATACAGCTCCACCCATATCGGAAATCTGATCATTTTTGATAGTAAAATTTAAATCCCCTCCCAGAAATTTGTTGTTCAGGGTGGGTATTAAAGCACTCCAGAAGAGTGCATTGGCTGGAACAGGCAAGCCAAGAAATGAATTTGTCTGACGAGTATCAATATTAAACTTCCCTAATCTGAGGGCGGCAAAAATAGGAATAAGTAGTCCCAGAAAATGGATACTTACATTAATAGATGCGGAACTTTCGATTTTTTCCAAGAAAGAAAATATCAGTAAACCGGGAGCCAAGCCGAAACTAACGACGTCGGCCAGGGAATCCAGTTCTTTTCCTATAGGAGAGAATGCTTTGAGCAGACGGGCGGCAAAACCGTCGAGGAAATCAAAAATGGCCGCAAAAATGATGAAAATAAAAGCTCCCGTATAATTTTGTTCTATTGCTAAAACGCATGCCAAAGCTCCCGAAAACAGGTTGAGACAGGTGATCATGTTGGGGATACTTTTCATCAGACTTCTCATGGCAATTCCGATTATAGTTGAGCAATTATTGTTTTATTTCCTTTTACTTTTTCGTCCATCTTGACAACAACCTTGGAATTCAGGGGCAGGTAGAGGTCTATCCGTGAACCGAATTTGATAAATCCCAGTTGTTCGTTAATATGGCAATCCTGATTCTCTTTTGAATAAGTGACAATCCGTTTAGCCATTGCTCCAGCAACCTGGCGGAGCATAATTTGGTCTCCATTAGGCCGCTCAATAACGACTGTTGAACGTTCATTTTCCCGACTGGACTTAGGCAAGTAAGCTGCCATAAACCTCCCGTTTTGGTGTGAACTGTGGATTATTTTTCCGTTAGCAGGGATCCAGTTTATGTGGGCATCAAACAGACTCATAAAAATAGATACCTGCATTCGTTTTTCCTGAAACCACTCGTCTTCAAACATCTCTTCAATGACGACAATGGTGCCGTCAGCAGGAGCTACCAGAAGATCTTCAACATTACCGGCAAACACTCTTTTCGGAAATCTGAAAAAGTTGATTACCACAAAAGCCAAGACACAGGAAATAATGAAAATAGTATAGAAGAACAGAGAACGCCCCACCCAATTGTAAATAACAATATTGAGCAGAGCCAAAGCTAAAAGTGAGACTGTTAATGTCTTATATCCCTCCGGATGGATTTTCATACAGAAATAATCATGTTTCAATCATGCAAAGTTATAAAAATTAAATGAGTTGGCAAAACTCAGAGTCTAAATCATCCGGGCTTTTGAATATCCTTCTTTTTGAAGTAATTCCAAAACCTTTTTTCTAAAATCACCCTGAATGATAATTTCTCCGTCTTTTGCTGAACCTCCTACGCCACATTTTACTTTCAGCATTTTGCCTAGAGTTTGTAAATCATCGTTTTTCCCGATGAAACCTGTCAATAATGTCACCATCTTTCCTCCACGGTTACGTTTATCCAGACCGATTTTTAATTGCTGCTTTTCGTTTGGGAGCGTATTTTCCTCATCATCGCCGTTTGTGTCATATTTGAAGTCCGGATTCGTGGAATATACCACGTTTAGCCGGTCTTTCCAATCGTTGCTTTTCATATAAAACTATTTTTTGCCAAAGTTAAAACTTTTTTCTATTATCTTTGCATTTCGAATCCAGTTAACGGTTGAGAATGATATCATCTTCAAATAAATCTCAATGGAAAGTGCCGGAACCTGCATTACGCAGGCTTCCATGGTATCTGGCGTACATAAAATTGCTGAAATCGAAGGGAGAAACTTTGGTTTCCTCCACACAAATAGCCAAAGAAATAAGTGTGGATTCGTCGCAGGTGGCAAAAGATTTATCGTATGTCAATGTAGCAGGAAAAACCAGAGTGGGATATGATATAGACTCTTTGATTGTTGTTCTTGAAGATTTTCTTGGATTTACTGCTTCCCACAAAGCTTTTTTGTTTGGAGCCGGTAGTTTAGGGGGGGCATTGTTGCTTGATTCCGGACTAAAACAATATGGTCTGGATGTGGTAGCGGCATTCGATGTGAATCCGGCATTGTGTGGAACTACGGTTGGGGAAATTCCGGTTTATTCGATTGATCAATTTTCTGAAATACAGTCAAATAACAAAACCAATATAGGAATACTAACAGTCCCGGTAGATCAAGCTCAGGAAACGGCTGATCTGATGATTGCCGGAGGAATCAAAGCAATATGGAATTTCACTCCTTATCGGATCCGTGTGCCGGAGCATATTGTGGTTCAAAATACTTCTATCTATGCCCATCTGGCTGTTATGTTTAATAGATTAAAAGGGTAATAAAAATCATTAAATTCACATGAAGATTATTTGTGTTGGCATGAATTATGCGTCTCACAATAAAGAGATGCTTCATACGTTATTATTGAGTGAACCGACAATCTTTCTGAAGCCCGATTCGTCGTTGCTGAAAGACAGTAAGCCGTTTTTTATTCCGGATTTTACTTCTGAAATGCATTACGAAACGGAAATTGTAGTTAAGATAGACCGGTTAGGTAAAAATATAGCCGCGAAGTTTGCTCATCGTTACTACAGTGAAATCACAGTAGGAATCGATTTTACAGCGAGGGATTTGCAGCGTAAACTCAGGAATGATGGAATGCCATGGGAAATAAGTAAGGCATTTGATTGTTCCGCAGCTATAGGAGATTTCGTTTCATTGGAAACATTGAATGAGGATATTGATCATATCCCTTTTTATTTGGATATCAATGGAACAAAAGTACAGGAAGGAAATACTCAAAATATGATTTTTAAAGTGAACGAAATTATTGAATATGTAAGCCGCTTTTTTACCTTGAAAATCGGTGATTTGATCTATACCGGAACTCCGGCCGGAGTCGGAAAGGTAGAGATTAGCGATCATTTACAGGGATTTATCGGTGAACAAAAAGTCCTCGATTTTTTCGTCAGGTAAATTAATAGATGAAAAATAAGATAAAATACAACATTCTTTTAGTTCTTGTATCCGTATTTGTTTTTTCAGCTCAGGCGCAGGTGAAAAATGACGGGTCGCGTTATGCAAAAGTCTCCAAATTAGCATCAGGAAAATGGATTAAACTGAAAACCTCTACAAATGCCATTTATAAATTATCATACGACGACATAAAAAAAATGGGGATATCTGATCCGGCTAAAGTGAAAATCTATGGTTCGGGAGGGTGGATTCTGGAAGAGAATTTTAGTGCAAGTATTCCTTATATGGATGATCTTCAGGAGGTTGCTGTTTATGTCAATAAAGGTTCGGATGGTGTTTTCAGTTCGGGTGATTACTTGTTGTTTTATGGTCGTGGCACCGTGAAATGGACTTACAGCACGAGTTCAAAAATGTTTGTGCATGAAAATAATCCATACTCTACTTATGGTGCTTATTTTATGACAGAAAGCGATTCCGCTCCTAAAGAAATGGAAGTACTTGCTTCTGTTGATCAGACCAGCCTTGCTATTGCCGAATACGATGATTATTCTTTATATGAATTAGACTCGGTTACCATAGCAAATACTGGTAGAGAGTTGTTCGGCGAAAGTTTTATTTCAAAAAATCCAAGATCCTTCGATTTTAATATTCCGGGAATTACTTCAGCTAAATTTACGCTTTCTTTTGCTGCAAAACCAGCTGATGATGCTCCTTTAATGCTAAGTGTTAATGAGGAGCCAATTATTGATACTTATATCCCATCAATGAGAGATATGGATACATATCAAAAAGGGATCTTGGAAGTGGCTTCCGGTACATGGAACACTCCTGCGGAAAAGTTCTCGGCAGTGGTGAAATATGCTGTTGGAAGTCAGACGATGGCTTATCTAAACTTTATACGATTAAATACAACACGTAAACTTCAATATTACAATAATAATGATCCTTTTTTCAGAAGCGTGAAAAGTAGAAGTACTTCAGCCCGCTTTAATATTGAAAATGCAGGAAGTAATAATGTGGTATTCGATATCACTGATCCGTTTAATGTGCAGAAAGTTAATGCCACTTTATCAGGAACTCAGTTGAGCTTTGGGATAAAATCAAGTCCGACTCTTCGGGAGTTTGCTGTGGTTGATTTGAGTAAAGTATTTTTGTCTCCGGAATCGTTGGGTGAGGTTGAAAATCAGAATTTACATGCTTTGGAACAAACGGATATGGTGATTCTTACACCGAAAAATTTTCTTGTGCAAGCAGAAACATTGGCGAAAGCACATCGTGAAAAGTCAGGTTTGCATGTAACTGTAGTACAGGCGGATCTGGTGTTCAACGAGTTTTCATCTGGTGTTCCGGATGCAACAGCTTATCGCCGGTTTATGAAAATGTTTTATGACCGCGGAACTACGCAACAAGACAGACCTAAATATCTTTTGTTGTTTGGAGACGGATTGTTCGATAATCGGTTTAAGACTCCCGAAGGTAGTAAACTGCAGAAAGAAAATTATTTGTTGACTTATCAGTTCAAAGAATCAATAGATGAACATATATCGTATGGCACAGATGATTATTTTGGTTTTCTGGATGATGGGGAAGGTTTGGATTTATATTCGGAAAGTTTGGATCTTGGAATTGGTCGTTTTCCTGTTAGTTCGATGTCTCAGGCCGATAATGCTGTAAAAAAGGTAATTGGCTATATGAATAATTCTAAATATGGGGCTTGGAAAAATTTTCTCCTCTTTGCAGGGGATGATAGAAATTCAAATGAGCCTGATTTTTTACATTGTTTACAGGCAGACTCTATAGCAAGCGGGGTTGCAGCCAGGTGTCCTGAATTTATAATAAAAAAAGTGTATGAGCCTGCATTTAAGCCTGTTACGGTAAATGGGAAAAAGACATATCCTGATGCGAAAAATAAGATGATGAATGCATTAAAAGAAGGTAGTTTTTTGGTGAATTATACAGGCCATGGTAGTACAACATCCTGGACATCAGAGGATTTATTGACAATTACAGATGTAAATCAAATGTCGTTTGAGAATTTGCCGTTATGGATAACTGCGACTTGCGACTTTGGCTGGTTTGACGGAGTGAATACTTCAGCCGGAGAAGCTGCATTTTTGAATAAAAATAGTGGAGCCATTGCTTTATATACGACATCAAGGGTTGTTTATGCTTTTAACAATGCAAATATTAATAGTGCGCTATTACGGTATCTGTTGGATAAGAAAAATCGAAAGACATTACGATTAGGAGATGTTTTAAGATTGGCTAAGAATGATTTGTCCGGGGATTCTAATAAGTTGAATTATGTTTTGTTAGGAGATCCGGCTTTAAGATTGAATTTCCCGGATTTGGAAGTTCAGGTTTCAACAGTTAATGGCAAACCGGTTAAAAAAGACGAGAATATAATTTTCAAAGCTTTGGATAATGTTACGTTGACCGGTAAAATTGTGGATGTGAATGGAAATGTTCAGACCGGATTGAATGGAACGATGCAGACTTTAGTATATGATAGTGAGCAACAATTAAAATCTTTGACCACTGATGATTATGGTCAGTATCTGGAATTTAGCGAATATACCAGTATGATCTCTCCTCCGGTAAGCAATGAAATTGTTAACGGTGCATTTACCGTCGGGTTTAAAGTGCCTCTGGATATTTTTTACAGTGATAACCCAGGAAAGATTAGCTTTTATGGTTTCGATAAAACGAATAATAAAGAAGCTCAAGGTTCTTTTATGAATGTTATCCTGAATGGAACTGCTGAAAATCCTGATAATGATGGAGAAGGACCTGAAATTCGGAGTATGTATTTGAATACCATTTCATTTAAGAATGGAGATAAAGTCAACCAAACACCCCTTTTTGTGGCAGATGTATATGATAAAGATGGAATCAATGTGAGTACAGGAAGTATCGGACATGAAATTTCCATTTGTATTGATAATAATCCGAATTATACTTTCCCGTTGAATTCGTACTTTGTTCCTTCTATTGAGGAGATGGGAGCCGGAAGAGTGGAGTTTATGATCCCGAATGAAAAGGCTTTGCCGGAAGGAAACCATACATTGGTACTAAAAGTCTGGGATTTATTAAATAACTCAAGTACGGATTCTATTTATTTTACAGTTATTAAAGACTTAAAGCCGCAGTTGTTTGATTTGACGGCTGTGGGTAATCCTGCTCGTGTCCATACTTATTTTGAATTGTCGCACGACAGGCCTGAAGCTCAAATCGATGTAACTATCAGGGTTTATGATCTTACCGGGCGTATTTGCTGGACAAATAAAATATCCGGAAAATCCAGTTGGCTGAAAGAATTCCCGATAGAATGGGATTTACGCACGAATAGCGGAATGCCTTTGAAGGCCGGCGTTTATGTATATAAGGCCGATATTCGTTGTGGAAACAGTAGTGAGGCGACCAAGGCGAAAAAAATTATCATACTCGGACAATAAAATCAAGTATTATACAGTTTATACAGGAGAATCTTAATCTTTAATACAAGGATGTGAAATCATAAAAACTTTGTGTTAAAAATATAATAATCATTTTCAGAAAAATCAGAATGAATAAATTTAGAATCATAGTAATAATTTGTGGCTTGGTGTGTTTGCCTGCTTTGTTGAATGCTCAAGGGAAAAAGGATTTTGATCCGCTTATTGTGGGTGTCCCTTCTTTGACGATTGCTCCTGATGCCCGTGGTGGTGGTATGGGAGATGTTGGTGCTGCTACCGATCCTGATATTTTTTCTCAATTTTGGAATCCTGCTAAATATTCATTTGCATACAGTAAGGCCGGTGTTGGTTTGTCCTACACTCCATGGTTGAGAAGTTTGGTGAATGATATTGATTTGGCTTATCTTTCAGGATATTATAAACTTGGAGATTCGGACAGGCATGCTGTCGGAGCTTCTTTGAGATATTTTTCTCTGGGTAAGATCGATCTTACGGATCCGGTAACTCGTAATATTTATGGTCAGGCGAGTCCTTATGAAATGTCGATCGATGCGGGATATTCCTTGAAGTTGACAGAGACATTCTCTCTTGGAGCTAATATGCGGTTTATATATTCGGATTTGGGAGCCGGAGTAGAAGAAGATTTTGTTCCGGGAACTTCATTTGCTGTCGATGTGGCCGGATACTGGAATAAGTATATTGTGCTCGGAAGTAGTGAGTCTTTGCTTGGCTTGGGATTCAATGTCTCCAATATTGGTACTAAAATATCTTACGATAACAATAATACATCCAACTTTATTCCTACAAATTTGCGTTTGGGAGGATCATTGCTATATCCGTTGGATGATTATAACACGATTGCCTTTAACCTTGATGTAAATAAATATCTGGTTCCTTCAAGTCCATATAACCGTACTTATGATTCGGAAGAAGAGCGTCAGGAAGCTATTCAGGCCTATAATGATATGTCGCCTATTACGGGAATGTTTAAGTCGTTCTCGGATGCTCCGGGTGGTGCTAAAGAAGAATTCGAAGAAATTATGTGGTCTGCCGGAGCAGAATATGCATATAACCAGCAGTTCTTTGTTCGTGGAGGATATTTTTATGAAAGTCCGAATAAGGGAAATCGCCAGTATTTCTCATTGGGTGCCGGTTTTAAGATGAATGTGTTCATTCTTGATGTGGCTTACCTGATCTCTACAGTTCCGTCTAATCCATTGGACCAGACTTTACGCTTTAGCTTGAGTTTCGACATGGATGGATTGAAAAACCTGTTGAAATAATGCAAAAAATCAGGGTTGGTTTTGGGTTTGATATGCATCGCTTAGTTGAAGGCCGTGACCTCTGGATGGGGGGAATCCGACTTCAATATGAACGGGGATTGGATGGACATTCCGATGCGGATGTGCTGATTCATGCTATTTGTGATGCTTTACTTGGTGCTGCTGATTTACGTGATATTGGTTTCCAATTTCCGGATACGGGAGAAGAGTTCAAAGATATTGATAGTAAAATACTGTTGAGTCGCACAATGGCTTTGATTCGAGATAAAGGTTATGCTTTGGGGAATGTCGATGCCACGGTTTGTGCCGAGCGCCCTAAACTAAATCCTTATATTCCTCAAATGAAAGCTTGTCTGTCCGAAATAATGCAGGTTGATTCCTGTGATATTTCCATAAAAGCCACTACTTCCGAAAAAATGGGATATGTAGGCCGGGAAGAAGGAATCGCTGCGTATGCCACTGTCCTGATCTTTAAAGCTTAGAAAATACCTGAAATATTGTTTCACTGTCATTTCGTAAATTTATCATATCTTTGTTTTTTATAAAAAACAATAGATGTTTCGTATTATTTTTTTCTTTGTCTTTCTTTTTTTTATTAATCTTCCTAATTTCTCTCAGGATGATAAGCCCGGATACATGTTTCGCTTGTATCTGAGAGACAAAGCCAACACACCTTATTCCATCGATAATCCGGAAGAGTTTTTATCTCAAAAAGCAATTGAAAGAAGAAAAAAGCAGGCTTATTCTGTGGATAGTACCGATTTACCTGTCGATCCTCAATATATGTCGGCTATTCGTGAAAAAGGTGCGGAAATCAAAGCTGTAAGCAAATGGTTAAATACGGTATCGGTTTATTTTCCCGATAGTATGATGGTGAAATCGGTGAAAGAATTGCCGTTCGTTGACTCGGTAAGCTGGGTGTGGATTGGCAAACTATCTGATTGGGAAAAGCCGGAGCATGTTGAGGGTATTGATGTTGAAGTTACAGAGGCATCACCGGATACTTCTTTCTATGGATCTGCATACGATCAGATTCATCTAAATAATGGCGATTTTTTGCATGATACCGGTTTTAAGGGTGAGGGAATGACCATTGCCGTCATCGATGCGTCTTTTACCAGTGTGGAGAAAATAGATGCTTTTGATCCTTCCAGAATACTTGGATATCGTAATTTTACTCATCAAGGGTATATTCCGTTTTCCAAGGATAATGAACACGGAACAAAGGTTCTTTCCTGTATGTTGGCCAATAAGCCTGGAAAAATGGTGGGAACAGCTCCTGATGCATCTTATTATTTGATTCAGACTGAGGTTTATAATGAAGAATATGCTGTAGAAGAAGACTACTGGATTGCCGGAATCGAGTTTGCCGATAGTCTGGGTGTGGATATTGTTACTTCATCATTGGGTTATACGGAATATGATGCTCCATCCATGAATTACTCCCGTCGTGATCTCAATGGAAAAACAGCTCAGATTTCCAAGGCTGCATCCATGGCGTATCGAAAAGGAATTTTAGTATTTGTATCTGCCGGAAATGAGCAAAATAAAGACTGGAAGACAATTTCTTTTCCTGCAGATGCAGAAAATGTTGTTACAGTTGGTGCAGTCGGCTCTCAAAAGGAGATTGCTTATTTTTCTTCTTTTGGTTGTACATCTGATGGTAGGTTGAAG
>JAVBUX010000282.1:0-7548 GCA_031554915.1 Bacteroidales bacterium
AAGCACTTGCATTGCCTTTGTCGATTTGTCGTACTCATCATTTTGGCCATTAATTTTATATCTGATATAACGGTATTGCATATCGGCAAAGAGATTCAAGTGATTATTTAATTGATAATTTGCTTTCAGGAAAATATTTACATCTGTTTTTTCTGCATTGCTTCGATAATATTCATGTCCAGGATAGAAATCAGTATCTCCGACATAATTTTTTGCCCAGATAACTTTACCAAAGTGCTCTCCATCATAGTAGTTTCCTCCTCCTCCAAGAGAGATATCCCACTGATTTTTAATGTAGTCGAGTGAAAAGATCATGCCTCCGAAACCATTATCCATGTGTTTTTGACGGACAAGGTCGCTTTTTGTTACTTGTTTATCGTCATAGATAAATGGTTTCAGTTCGTATTCTACAAGTTTCCGGTCTATTTTATATTCTTCATAATAACCGTCGCCACTGGTGTAGTGCAGACTTGCATTGAGTTTCAGTGACGGATTGATAATTTGCAGCAAACTCAGTTGATAATTAGTTTGAATATAATTATCTGTCTGATTATCATAGTAAAGAGGATTCCCTTTATCATCTTTCCCCATATAGCCCGAAGGATTGTAAGTGCGGTTAATGCTCAGATAGTTGATTTCTTCTCCATTTCCACTTGGAACACCATCCCAGGCATGATAAGTTTTCTCTTTTCCTCCGAAAGTAATGAATTTCAATAAGGTATTCTTGTTATGATAACCTGCTTGCGCAAAATAGGATTTCAGTTCTACAGAAGCTCTGTCGATGAATCCGTCAGAATTGATCCCTGATATCCGGGCATCAAACGACCAATGTTCTCCAATTTTTCCTGTCCCGATTTTTAATGCAGCTTTGGAGGTGTTGAAAGAGCCATAAGTGCCATCAAATTCTCCGTAAGGAGTCGATGGAATATATGCTGTTTTGAGATTGATGCTGGCTCCAAAAGCTCCGGCACCATTCGTGGAAGTACCAACTCCGCGTTGTACCTGCAGATCCTGGATGGAGGAAGCAAAATCCGGGATATTAACCCAAAACATACCATGCGATTCCGAGTCGTTCATGGGTATTCCGTTGGTGGTGATATTGATTCGGTTGGCATCTGTTCCCCGAATACGAAATCCGGTATAACCGATTCCTGTCCCTGCGTCTGAAGTTGCTATTACAGAGGGAGTCAGTGTTAATAAAAATGGGATGTCCTGTCCGTAATTTACTTTTTCGATTTGTTTTTTGTCCAGGTCGGAATAGCTTAGAGGCGTTTTTTCTTTGGCACGAGTAGCGATTATTTGAACTTCCTGCAAGTCAATAGACTTTAAGCTGTCTGTTTTTTCCTGAGCGAATGTAAGCGTAGTTGTTGACAAAAAGAATGTCAACCAGATAAATAAAACCTTTTTCATTGTAAATTAATTAAGCCAACAGAATTTTTCTGTCTGGCGAGTTCAACAAAAAAGGGGATTGTTTGAGATCAAGTTCTTCACTGAATAATATTTGGAAGAAATGTGCCGGCCGGCAAATCTTTGTCCCTCCGCCGGTATGATCCGGTTCAGGTTCAAAGGGTATAATCTCAGCCCCAAAATGGGCACCCCTAAAGATATTGGGCGCAAAGTTATCTAAAATAAATTATCTGGCAAAATATTGGCTTTTTTTCACATTTAGCGCCTGCTGTATTTAAAAATTCTTCATTTAATGTAATTTTCATTACATTTGTCTGAGTGTAGTAATATATTTTCATGTAAGAACAATATGTTTTTATCTATTTGCACTTTATAGTTATAACTTATTAATTGGATTTTCTTATAAAATAGAGTTTATTCTTTGTTTTTTGATGAGTACAATACTTTTGAGGAATTTTAATTTGATTATTTTGTAATTATAAATTAAATTTTTGAAGGAAAAACTATGCTTAATTTAATGAAGTCGCGAAAGAGCAGGTTTTATTTTATTGATAATGAATTAGATAGAGTCTCTTCTTGGTGAAAAGTTGGTTTTTTTGAAAATGTCAAATTTAGTTTGGATAGCATATTTTAACGTTATTTAACAATTTTTCCTAACTCTTAATCCTGTGTGCGCACACAAAGATTTATTTATTAACTCTAAAATTTCCATGATAGATGTCACGCAATATAATGATTGAAGAGCATGACTAAGAAAGAAGACAAAAATTCGAAACTCTAAAAATAATTGTATGAAATTAAAAAAGACTAACATTATGAAAATTCCCCGAATTATTTTTATTGGGCTTTGTTTATTCATTTATTTGAGTAGCAGCTCTACTATGTATGCCAGGGAGTCGAACATTAGTTCTGGCACCAACCAGCAAAATGGGGGAGAGTTATCCGGGAAAGTCACGGATGAAAATGACCACCCTATTGCTGCGGCACGTATTCAGATTAAAGGTAGTAACCTTGTAGCAACAACAAATGCTATGGGAGATTTTAACTTACAACTTCCTTCCTCTGAAAATGTGACTCTTGCAGTTTCTGCTGTAGATTATTTTTACCGGGAGATGATAATCACGAAAGACCAATTATCATCAGTGAACATTATCTTGAAAAAGAATGTAAACCGCGTAGGAAGTCGTAATGAGACCTATAACTTATTTGGATCTCAAAATACGGACCTTACAACCGGAGCTTATTCTCAAATTTATGGAGAAAAGGTAGAAAATTATGGAGTAACCAATAACATGCTTCGTTTAACAGGTTTACTTCCGGGTCTTTTTGTATTACAGAATAATGGAGAACCCGGAGATGAAGGCTCTTCAAAGTTTATTCGTGGACGTCGTACGTTCAGAAGCAATGATCCTATTGTACTTGTAGATGGTTTTGAACGCGATATGAATTTGTTGGATCCAAATGAAATTGCGGCAATAACAGTGTTGAAAGATGCTGCTGCAACTGCTCGCTATGGTTTGCGTGGAAGTAACGGTATCATTGAAGTAACTACTCGCCGAGGGCAAGAAGGAAAAGTAAAAGTCGTTGCTAATCTTCGTGCAGGATTAAAAAAACCGACAACCGAGCCTAAAATTTTGGATTCTTATGACTATGCTACATTATATAATGAGGCTATGTTTAATGATAATCCAAGCGCAACCCCACGATATAGTGAAATGCACTTAAGAAAGTATTTGAATGCGCGTAATGGTATTATTGAAGATCCGAATGATCCATATTTATATCCAAATGTAAACTGGTATAAAGATTTTACCACGGATAATACCTGGCAACAGCGTTACAGTGTTAGCCTTTCCGGAGGAAATAAATATGCAAGATTCTTTGTTGCAGGAGGATACCTGAATAATTCAGGTATGTATGTTACGGATAAAAATGCAAATTCTTACGGAACAAATTCAAATCAGGATCTGATGACTATCCGCTCAAATGTGGATATCAATGTCAATAGCAAATTTGACATTTCGCTTGATATTAACGGAAGACAAGAGCAGCGTCGCTGGCCTGGAGACCGGAATGAATCGTCATTGAATGTGTTCCGTGCATTGATTAATACTCCGCCAAATCTTTTCCCTGTTTTTCAAAAAGAAGTAGATCCGGCTACCGGTTTACAAAAGTTAGGAGGGACAAAGGACTTTGCAAACAACCCTTACGGAATGTTGAACCGTACAGGTTATTCCCTCTCTCTGGTTCGAGCAATGGCAGCTTCTCTCAGAATGAACTACAATCTTGATATTATTACCAAGGGGTTATTCCTCAGGGGAGAGATTGCATTCGACAGTGATTACCAAATGTTCAATACGCGGATTAAAGGGTATAGTGTATGGAATATTGATGCCGATATAAACGGACAACCTAAATATCAAGAGGGAGCATCGAACTATTATATTAAAACAAACTCTGATAGTCAGATGAAGAATGAGGGTTCTTATCCGACCACTAACCGTAAGATGAATTATCGTATAGGTTTGAATTATAGTCGCACTTTCGGTGACCACCGCATTTTTGCTGAAGCTTTGTTTAACCAACGTGAGATAGCAACGGAGGATAATGGTAATCTTACGCGGATCTACAGAGGAGGTGACGGTGTTATTTCTTACCAATATAAGAACAAATATCTGGCAGATTTCAGTATGAGTGTTATGGGATCGGAACAATTCCTGAAAGATGATCGGTTTGGTGTATTTCCTGCTTTGTCTCTTGGATGGATTCTTACTCAGGAATCATTCTTGAAAAATAACCCGACATTAAGTTTCCTTAAAATCCGTGGTTCCGTTGGTGAAACCGGATGGGATGATATAGGGGGGTACTTTTTGTGGTACCAGAAATTTTCTTCTACTAGTGGATCAATAAATTTTGGTCCTGCCGGAACATCTTATGATGGTATCCAGGAAACTGCATTTGCTTTGGATAATGTAACCTGGGAAAAAGATCTTAAATACAATATTGGCTTAGATGCTCGCTTTTTCAATGACCGGATTTCTTTGACAGCAGATGTATTTAAAGAAACCAATCGTGATATCATGCGTCAACCGGAATTACCATTCTCTATGGGAATCAGATTCCCGGATTTTCCAATTGGAAAAGTTGAAAATAAAGGTTTCGAAGTATCCCTTGGTTACAATGATCAAATTGGAAACGTAAAATATGGTATTTCAGGAATGGTAACTTATGCAAAAAATAAAATTCTTGAAATGGGAGAGGCAGCAAAAGCTTTTCCATACCAGACAGTAACAGGACGTCCGCTTGAAAACAGGTGGGGTTATGTTGCCTTGGGTCTTTTCAAATCGGATGAGGAGGTTGCCAATAGCCCGGTACAGACTTTTACTACTGTTGTAAAACCGGGAGACATCAAGTATAAAGATATAAACGAAGATGGAGTTATTGATAGCTATGATCAGGTTTATCTTGGAGCCGGTCCGGAACCTAACCTTCAGGGAGGCGTTCAATTGAGCTTGGAGTGGAAAGGATTTGACTTGAGCGCATTGCTTACATTTCAGACTGGAGGTACCTTGCAGGCAACAGGAGAATCTGTTTGGGCATTCCATAATAACGGAATGGTGAAAGAAAATAACTTAGGACGGTTTAATCCAAGTGATCCATCCACCTGGGACAAAGCTACTTATCCACGCTTGAGTTTAAGTAACAAAACAGGAAATGAAGTGACATCTACTTATTGGCAAATCGATACAAAACAAGCAAGGTTGAAAAATTTTGAGGTGGGTTATTCGATGCCTGTAAAATGGAGTAAAGGTGTGTTGAACAAACTTCGGTTGTATGTAAATGCCTATAACTGGTTTACATGGCAAGACACAGATTTACTTGATGTAGAAGCCAGAAATGGACATTATGTGCAATATCCGATCCAAAAAATTGTCAACTTCGGATTGAATGTTACTTTCTAATACTTATAACTCTAAAAAAAACAATTATGAATAAAATAATAAAATATACCTGGATGTTTGGAGCGGCAGTTGTATTGTTTGGTTCATGTACAGATGATCCTTTCTATGCGGTTCCTATTGAATTCCAGGGAGCTCAGGATATTTTTACCGACTCTATCAAAGCTGAACGTTTTATCAATAATGCTTATTCGGAACAACCTGCAGATGTGGCCAGCAGTTTTAACTGGATGGATGGTAATGCTATGTTTGCCTCTGTTTCAGATGAGGCCATGCATGTGCAGTCCAATAAATCTTCTCTTTCTGCTGCTCAGAAAATGAGTGCCGGGAATTGGGGCCCTGCCAATATGCGGTACTATAGGAGTACGGATAATGCAGGAGAAATCGGTCGTTGGATGAAATGGGGAGGTTACCATGGAAACAGGAAGGCTAATACGGCACTTAAATGGTTACCAATGCTTCCCACAAAATATACAAAACGTTTCCGTGACCGTTTGACGGGAGAAGCTACGTTTTTGCGTGCAATCCAGCATTTTCATCTTTTTCAGATGTGGGGTGGAATTCCTATTGTAGATAAAGCTTTTGATGCTTCCGATGATGTCCAGATTCCACGGAATACAGTAGCTCAAACAGTTGATTTTATTTCAAGAGAAATGTTGCATGCAGCAGAATTTCTGCCAGAAGAACAATACTACTATACTCACGAAGTGGGAAGGATAGATCGGGGAGCATGTTATGCTTACCGGGCAAAAGTATTACTCTATGCTGCCAGTCCATTGTATAACGGTACAGGCTTTGATGGAAGCTCTAATCCTTTGATTTGTTATGGTAATACAGATAATAATCGTTGGAAATTAGCTGCTGAAGCAGCTCAAATGGTAATTGACCTGGGTTGGTATGAATTATTTAAGGTTACTTTAAACAACAATAATGCTACAAATGCCAATACGACTTTTGGGGCTACTATTTATGGAAAAGGCCAGGAAAACTATCACCAGTTGTTTAATGAATGGGGTGCTAATAATACAAATAAAGAACTCATTTTTGGTCGTATCAGGGGTACAAACAGGGATACTGAGAATGATAATTTTCCCCCTCCATTTACCAATGCAAGAGGAGGAACCTGTCCTTCCCAGGACCTGGTAGATGCTTATGAGATGAATGATGGTACTTTGTTTGACTGGAACAATCCAACGCATAAGGCTAGCCCTTACAATAACCGTGATCCTCGTTTCTATGCATCTATTATTTATGATGGAGCTGTTTATAGAAGGTTTGCCAACCAAACCAGCGCTTATACTTTTGATATTACCGAGGGTGGGAAAAATAAACCGGCGAATGGTCTTACCAATACCGGAACAGGATATTACCTTTATAAATATATGAATTACTATGATTGTAATCCGGCCGGAAGTTCAGGAGGAACATACCATGTATGGATGGACATGCGTTTTGCAGAAGTGTTGTTGAATTATGCCGAAGCAGCAAATGAATTTGGAGGGCCTAACTATACAGTGGTAGGGGCAAAACTCCCATTAACGCCTGTTCAGGCTATCGATTCCATCCGTTCCAGAGCGGGAATGCCTCCGGTTGCTGTGACATTGGCAAAAAGAGGACAAGCTGTGACAAAAGAAACTCTCCGGGAACTTATTCGTAACGAACGCCGTATTGAATTGGCTTTTGAAAATCATCGCTATTTTGATGTTCGTCGTTGGATGATTGTAGAACAACAGCCTGGTTTTATCCGTGGGGTAAAGATTACTAAAAATGGTTCAGCTAAAGTGTATGATCCTAATGTAGTGGCTGAAAATAAAATTTTTGCGAAGAAACATTACTTCTTCCCAATACCACAAGTTGAAATAAATCGAAATAAACAGTTGGTTCAAAATCCACAATGGTAAATTGATCCTGTTTTTTTAATTATTTAATGTAATAAGTATGAAAAAAATAATAATAATAAATCTAATTTGCCTGTTGTTTTGCTCAATTTCAATGATTGCCCAAAACAATACGAGAGTTACCGGTGTGGTGGTGGATGAGGAAAATTTACCTGTATTCGGCGCCAGTGTTGAGGAAAAGGGAACTTCGAATGGCGTAGCAACAAATGCAAAAGGAGAATTTACCCTGACTCTTACCGGGACAGGTAATACGATAACCATTTCGTATCTTGGTTACTCTCATC
>JAVBUX010000251.1:0-7411 GCA_031554915.1 Bacteroidales bacterium
AAAAAGGAAATAATACCAGGTTATAATTCTTTTTTTATAGGAAAAAATCAGATCGATAATAATACAAAGATGCGATTATTGGCTTCATTACGAGAGGATCGCTCCAGGAGAGTCGTCGATATTTACTCTTCCATGCCCGGAATTCAGATATATACCGGAGATTATCTATCTTTACCTTTCAAATCTCATCAGGGAATTTGCCTAGAAGCGCAATTTCATCCGGATTCTCCAAACCACACTCATTTTCCTGATACTGTTATCAAAGCAGGAAAAGAACATACTCAAAAAATGGAATATCGATTTTCCTGTTATTGAATCACTTTAGCGTATAAAACAACATCTTTCAAAATGATTTTCACATCCAAGGTCTTATCTGGAGCCAGATCGGTTTTTCCGGAAACCAAAACATCCTGACCCCCATTAGATATGGCTTTGTTCATCAGATTGTCAGCGTAATCACGGATACTCTCCGTATAGACAGTGCCAAAAGAACATTGAGAAATTTTAAAATCAGGACTAACTCCATCCGACTTCATTGTGAAGTTTTGAACAAAAGTCCCTGTCCCGTCATTAGAAGTAATCATTATAGCACCGGAACCGGATTCTATTTTTGTTACACGAGAAAGATTTTTCTTTTCCGTCTCAGTCAATCCTTCAATAGAATCAAAACTAATCCTTTTAGTTGTACTAAACGTATTGAAACCATCAATAGACAACTCTACGGGAATATCTTTCATCTCATAAACAATAACAGGAACCGGTATTTTAACGACTACCAATTCTTCAACTTTATCACAGGAAAGAAACAATGATATCCCCAGGAAGATCGATAAATAAAAAGAGATTGTCTTCATAGACCACAAATATAGCGACTTTTGTATCGCAATCCTATATTTTCAAAAGTTATTTTAACAAATGATTACTTAGCCAATCCTGCAATTTATCCAGAGTTTCATCATTCATTACCACTTCTTCTTTATTCGAATATTCTGTAACAAGCCCGGTTTTAGCATTTTGAAACAGATGATTGACTCCATTTATAGTTACAATCGAAAAATTATCCTTTTTATTTTTAGAAATAAGATTCATCAAAGCTCCAATATTCTCTGTTGCAGGCACCTGCAGGTCTTTACTTCCCCAAAATGCAAGTGTCGGACAAGTCAACTTAGCCAAATATGGCAAGGGATCATATTCTAAAAAAACTCTCATCCAATGATTTAAGCCGGCTTTTATAAAAGCAGCAGCCAAAGCCTTCTTTTGTTCGTCAGGAAGATCAGGCAAATTATTAACGTATGTAGTTATCTGTTCGGATGCCTTGGTGTTATCTGTTCTCTTTATTATTTCGTATATTGCTGATCTCATCTTATAGTCGGCCGTTATAGCATCTTCAGTCATTCCTGCGACTCTGTTTATTGCTGCTGCCTGCAAACAAAGAAGACTATCTCCCGGCAAGGTAGTTCCGGCAAGCATTACTACAAAAGCAACATCTTTATTCTCTACTGCAGCCATAACTCCAAGTCCAGCGCCTTCACTATGCCCGATAAATCCGATTTTCTTACTATCGACTCCTGGATAATTCTTCATGTACTCGTATGCAGCTAATGCATCAGAAACAAAATCATAAGAAGTTCCAGTCCACATATCACCTTCCGACTGAGCAAATCCCCGGTCATCAAAGCGAAGCACAGCTATTCCATTCGCTGACAACCGGTCGGCAATCCTCAAAAAGGGTTTTTGCCCGAAAATAGTTTCATCCCTATCCTGAGCGCCTGATCCGGTCAATAAAATAACGGCTGGACAATTTTTCTTGTCTTTTGGAAAAGTAACAGTACCAGCCAGAGTAATATTCACTTTCTCATTTCTGAATTTAACATCAGTCGAAGTATATTTGCCTGTATTCGGATCCTGAATTGCGACACTATCCTCTTTCAATTCCGTTTGTTTTGACAAATCTAATGGCAACTCCATTTCCCCCTGAATAAATGTGCCTTTTATAGTAGCACTATCTTCCAGTAACCCTTGGTACTGAGCACGCATTGCCGGCATTTTAACTACGAGTTTATTATCAGCAAACGTAGTACTTTCGGTTAGTATTCCTTTTGCTCCCTGATCCGGAATATCCATCGTTGCAATTAGAGAACCATCTTTTTCTGAAATATTTAGAACCACCTTCAATGAGATACCTTGTTGTATTTTCAATGTCCCTGACCAAATCCCTTGAATCTTTTTATCTGGTGTTTGAGCAAAGCAAGCTCCCAACTGTAATATAAATACAGTCAACAATATTAATCTTTTCATACGTAATTTTGAATAAAAATTATCGGACAACTAAATAACTAATCAAAACTATTGAAACTATTTCACTGATTATAAGCCCGACGGCAAAGGTCCAACCACCTTTTGAGCCTTTGAGATTTGAAGATACACTATAAGCATTATACGACACCATTATGTGCCAAATTGCAATAGCAATACTAAACAAAGCGGTTATAGCAATAAGAGCCAGCTTGTCTCCAAAAATTGCCATTACAGCTTCTGTATCAAAAGGGTTAACGTCTTTCATACAAATGTGGATACCCGGGATAAATCCCCATAATCCGGCAAATATTAATGGAAAACGAGCTGTTGCCAAAGTTCCTGCCATATCAATCAATCGTACAGACGATGACGAAAAAATTTTAGCCATAGGATACAATATAACAACAAGGGAAAACCAGGCAATCAATTGATATAAGATGTGAACCCGGAGTTCCGATTTTTGATTCGCACAACCATAATGAGTATCCAAAGCACCATCAAAGTATGTATTGCTCCAATATCCTAAGACAAACAATATTGCTAACACTCCTATTCCTATAAACAGCGACTCTTTTCCTGCTATATATCTGAATGGCCGAAACAAATAACTCCAAATACTTCCTTTATTCTCCATGGTGATTAATTTTTTCTATAATGTCATCTAATAAATTTCTCACTGTAGGATAACTCAACCCCAATTGCTTAGCCATATCTTTCAGGCTGCCGCTACTCTTGACAAAACGCAGAATAAAATCCTGCTCTTCTGTTGACAACCTTGCTAAGACAGGAAGCGGATATAATCCGGAAACCTCTGTCCCACAACTCTCACAAACCAAACATCTGACTTTCAATACAGACTGACAACTCGGACAATTACATGGCAACATAACTTCATCTTTATTTTACTTCACAAAGGTAAGTTAAAAATAAATAATATCAAAATCAATTTCAATATTTTTAAATAAAAACGAAATATTATTCATGTCAATTAAAATATAATTTTTTCTTTCGGTTTCATATTATCCTCCATCGTCCAAAAATAAGCTTCACCGTGGGCAATTCGGAAAACCACCAACTCCGGACTTTCAGCTGTCAATCCGAATGTTTTCAGAAAAGGTCTATCAGCAAGAGCTCTTTCTTTTATTGAGAGATCGGTAAGGATTTCAATTTTCCCTGCGACTCTTAACATAGGCCCTGTAACTCCTGCGTGTTTATAAAAGCAGACTTCTGTCTTTGGATTTTTAGTCAGTTCATGAGACACATCTTTCAGACTTGCCGTTTGAAAATAAAAACCTGTTTCATCGGCAAACCAGAGTCCCAATGCTCTTACCCGGGGTTGATCATCATCACATGTTGCCAAATAACATACTTGAGTCACATTAGCAAATTGAATACAGTCTTGAATTGTTTTCATAATCTACATATAAGCTTTAGACAAAATAATATAAAGATATAAACATTTGAAAACAATATCTGTTCTTAAAACTCCATTTTTTTCAATTTACCTTTAGCTCTCAAGGTACCATGATATCATATTTTTCCTTACATTTGTCTTTGAAAACTGCATTTTTATGGTAAAAAAGAAAAAAAATATCAAAAATCCATCACTAAAAATAACTGTCGCAGATTATCTCAAAGCAGTAAAAAAAGCAGACCGGGATATTCAACTTTCGGAACAGATTGGATTTCAATCGACAACAAAAGTCCATAAAAACAAAAAATTGTACAACAGAAAAGACAATAAGAAATGGCCAGATTCAAACGAATAGCAATCAAGATAGGGAGCAATGTATTGACCCGGAAAGACGGGACCCTCGACATAACAAGACTTTCTGCTTTAGTAGATCAAATTGCTGAATTACATAAGAAAGGCTTGGAAATCATTTTGGTTTCTTCGGGAGCTGTAGCTTCCGGAAAAAGTGAGATCAAGGCCAAAGGAAAATTAGATAATGTATCCTCCAGACAATTGTATTCAGCTGTAGGACAAGCCAAACTCATCAACCGTTACTACGACTTTTTCAAAGAACACGGAATTGCCTGTGGACAAGTACTGACAACTAAAGAAAGCCTGGGAACCCGACGTCATTACCTCAATCAGAAAAATTGCATGAGTGTGATGCTGGAGAACAAGGTAATCCCTATCATGAATGAAAATGACACCATTTCCGTCACCGAATTGATGTTCACCGATAACGATGAACTTTCAGGGATGATTGCAGCCATGATGAATGCTGAAGCCCTGATCATTTTAAGTAATGTAAACGGAATATACAACGGTTCGCCGGATGATTCCGGATCTCAGATTATTCCAATCGTAGAGTCATCTCAAAAAGACATTTCCGATTATATACAGACATCCCGATCCTCATTCGGAAGAGGAGGAATGATCACTAAATACCGAATTGCCAGAAAAGTAGCCGACGAAGGCATCGAAGTAATTATCGCCAACGGAAAAAAAGAAAATATACTTCCTGAACTAGTCAAAAAAGATTTGACAGCTGACTGCACACGCTTTTTACCTGCACCCAAAGGAATTTCAGGTGTAAAGAAATGGATTTCTCACTCCGATAGTTTTGCAAAAGGTGAAATATACATCAACTCAGGAGCTAAGGAAGCTTTACTTGGAGAAAAAGCCAGTTCTTTATTGCCTGTTGGCATCATAAAAGTAAATGGAACTTTTGAAAAAGATGATATCGTTAAAATATTGGATGAAAATGGCATCTTATTAGGAGTAGGACGCGTAGGGTTCGACAGTTTAAAAACGACGGAATTGATCGGACAGAAAGGAAATAAACCAATTATTCACTACGATTATCTCTACTTGGAATAAAGTGTCTTTCTGCAGAAACGGCTCCTTGGGATTGAGTTACTTTCATATTTCCCTCATGATCTGCATATACGAATACATAATCTAAGCCGGGCACTTTCTGAGCTAATTCACAGGCTTTATCCAGTCCCAAAGTCATAAATGCTGTAGCATAAGCATCTGCAGTTATACAATCACTAGCGATAACCGTCGCACTGAGTAGTTCATTTTCAGCAGGATAGCCTGTTTTAGGATCTATTGTATGAGCGTATTTCTTACCTTCTTTCACATAAAAATTCCGGTAATTTCCGGAAGTTGCCATCGAACGGTTACAAAGTTCCAAGACTTCCAGACGTTCTTTCTTCAAGCCGCTTTTATCATCATTGGGCTTGGTTATTTCTATTTTCCAACATATATTATTAGGGTTTTTTCCTTTAGCTCTGACCTCACCTCCTATCTCCACCATATAATCCTCAATTCCGTAAGATTCAAGAAGTTGAGCAACTACATCACAAGAACAACCCTTTGCAATAGCTGACATATTCAACAAAACACGAGGGTCATCTTTAATGACATTACGTCCATTGAGACGAACTTTTTGATACCCAACAAATGATTTAATACTATCGACCAACTGAGGAGTTACACTGTCTAAGTTACTAAAGCCGAAGCCCCATAAATTAACAAGAGGAGCACAAGTAATATCAAAAGCTCCGTCAGAAGTTTCAGAAACCTCTCTTGATTTATTAAAAACAGATATGAAATAATCATCAACCTCTATCGGTTGATTATTATTCACTTTAGAAATAATGGATTCTTTATTAAAAGGATTCAAAGATAGATCAAAAGTATCTAAAACCGCCTGAATTTCATCTCCAAGAGGTTTTTGATATTTATATTTGATATGATAAGAAGTATGGAATATCTCTCCCTGAGAAAGATAATATTCACGAGGCTTCTGGCATGATAGTGTCATCACAATGATCACCCAAACCAGAATCAAACACCGTGTAACGAGAAATCGCTTACTCTTCTGTTCCATTCAATAAATATTTAAGCCACCTAAATAGACACGACTCCTTGCAAGATTCACATACATTTAAACGACTAAACAAATATGAACTTAAACCACAAGAAGGCACCGTAAAGGTATATATTATTTTTGACATCCAAAATTCCTGATATAAACTACAGGCAAGTTTGAACACTTATTTCCACTCAAGTTTCAACTCGCTAAAAAGCAAGTTGAAACTTGAATCATTGATTTTTATTTACGATTTTTTAAAATTTGAGCATATTTATTTCCACAAAAAATGTATTTTTGAGTTCGATTTTCATTGAAATATTCATGAGAGATTTGGATAATGATATTACAATTTATCTTCATATTATCTTTACTTCCTACTTCATGTGGATTTATAGAGGAAATATAGCAAAAAAAGACCCCTAACTGTACTTAGGGGTTAAAATCAGGATTTGTTATTATTCCCATTCAATCGTTGCAGGCGGCTTGGAACTGATATCGTAAACTACGCGATTCACTCCTCTCACCTTATTTATAATCTCATTGGAAACCTTAGCCATGAATTCATACGGCAATCTTGCCCAATCGGCAGTCATCGCATCTGTAGAAGTTACTGCACGCAATGCAACCGCATTTTCATAAGTACGCTCATCTCCCATTACACCGACTGATTGTACAGGTAATAGAATAACTCCTGCCTGCCAAACCTGATCGTATAATTCCCATTGACGCAATGCCTTAATAAAAATATCGTCAGCATCCTGAAGGATACGTACTTTCTCCGGAGTGATAGCACCGAGGATACGCACACCCAATCCTGGTCCGGGGAACGGATGACGATTAATCAGATGAGGCATCATACCCAGCTCGCGACCTACGCGGCGAACTTCATCCTTAAATAATAATCGCAATGGTTCAACCAGTTTTAGATTCATCTTTTCGGGAAGACCTCCGACATTATGATGCGATTTGATCACGGTTCCTGTTATTGAAAGTGATTCTATGATATCAGGATAGATTGTACCTTGTCCCAACCATTTTACACCTTCCAATTTATGAGCTTCTTCATCAAAAACATCGATAAAGCCTTTACCTATGATTTTACGTTTTTTCTCCGGATCGGTAACTCCGTCCAATTCTTTGTAAAAACGTGCCTTTGCATCGACACCGATTACGTTCAATCCAAGATGTTCATAATCTTTCAAAACATTCTCAAACTCATTCTTTCGTAACAAACCATGGTCCACAAAGATACAAGTCAGATTATCTCCAATAGCTTTATT